>CAZURY010000270.1:0-3778 GCA_964623145.1 uncultured Desulfobulbus sp.
GATTGCTTGTTTCTTTTCAACTATGATGGCTTTTATTTGGTGTTATATACGGATTAATACAAAGGGATCCTCTTTAAATTGGTTTTTTCTCATCTTTGGCAATTGTTCCGAGATAGTCACTAATCGCCTCACCCAGTTTGGCAATTGAAGATGATGCCGCTGTTACATAGCCGGTAAAGTCATTGGACGCTACCGGTTCAACTGTGGAAAATTTCCGGTACGTCAGCATTTTCTTTTGCCGGCGATTACTGACAGCCCAGAGAGCTGTACAGGTAAATCCTGTCTTCATGTTGCCGTCAAAACGGGTCAGTTCCACTTCAACAAGCATATCCGGTTTGGCAAAACGGGGTCCAGGATAAACAAGGACGGTTTGCACGGTTTTGTTCCGGCGAATATTTTCAGCAAGGACGGTTGTGAGCTGTTTTTGCAGAGATCCTGCCCAGAGGTGCGTCCCTGAAGAGGTTAAGGACGGAAGATCGGAGCGAAGAATAATTTCCTGTGTATTGTTCGCCGGTGGGAGGACGACAGGCATAAGCATGATTGAGCCCGTGAGGATTGCGTCCTGCTGCCGTGCAATCGGTTGGGCGGCGGGATAAAGCGTATATTCATGGACTGCCGGTCCATTGCCGATACAACCCGAAAAGAGAAAGAGGACAAGGACGGGAAAGGATCGGAAAAAAAGACGATGGTTGATTCTCGTTGGAGGTCTCATTGTTCATGCTCCTTTCTTCCGGTGAGAAGAGCATTTGGATGTCGTTGCAGATAATCGGTGAGCTGGGAAATGGATCGCGCGGTTCTGGAGATATCCTGCAGGGTTGTATGCAGTTCATACTCAAGAGGTGAACCGGTATCGGTTAAACGGGCAAGATTGTCAGCTACAGTCAGCAGTTTATCCAGGGTATGGTTCATTGTGTCAAAACTGGTCTGCAGTCTGTCAATGAGTGGAGATATGTTGGCGCCGGTTTCTTCCATAACCTTTTGGGTTGACGTGGTAAGTCCGGAGATATCAGCCAGTGTTTTTTTTAGGTCATGGGCCAGGTTGGGTACCTGTCGCTCAAGGGTGGCGGCCAGCTTGTCCATTCGGCTGAGGGTGGTATTAAACAGCGGGATGGTTTTCTTCAGCTCCTTTGAGGATAAAATACGATTGATACTGTCAAGGGCCGCAATGGTCTTGTCGATCATGTCTTTGAGCGGTAACTCTTCCAGGGTCTGGGTGAACTGATCCAGGCCGGAGGGGAGGGTGGGAATTTCTATATATTGTGTTTCATCTCCATAAAGCCGGGCTTTGGTTTTAGGGGCAAAAAAGAATTCTATATAGAGCTTACCGGTAACAATTGATTTCATTTTCAGCTTTGCCCGTAAACCACGGGTGATGAGATTGCGGAAAAAGGCTTCAGGCGTGTCAAATCCGGCTTCCTGGTAATGGGTGCTCCCTGTGCCGGTCTGCTCCTGAATATCTATATAAACAGGTATGGTGTAGCGGTTTTTTTCCTGGTTGAAATCAATGGCTATTTTTCCCACCTTGCCGATAGTTACCCCGCGATAGGTGACAGGTGCGCCGATATCAAGACCATGCAGGGATCCCTGAAAATAGAGAACGCATCGATAGGTCTTTTCATTAAGGCTCAGGTTGCCGACTGTGAGCAGGGTAAAAACAGTGATGGCAATGGCGCCGATGACAAAACTGCCGATGAGTGTGGGACTGCCCTGTTTACTCATAAATCCATTCCGGTGGTTTACCGGTCCCCCGGGTGAGGAAATTTTTAACTACAGGATTGGTTGATTCCCGAACCATTGTTTTTGGATTTCCGGTTGCAAGCATGGTTTTTGCCTCCCTGTCAAGAAAGACACCATTGGTGGCAATGGAATAAATCGAAGCCAACTCATGGGTAACTATTATAACAGTTGCGCCAAGACTGTCACGAAGTTCCAGGATAAGTTCGTCCAACCGTCGAGAGGTGATCGGGTCCAGTCCGGCGGAAGGCTCATCAAAAAACAGGAATTCAGGATCAAGGGCAATTGCCCGGGCAAGAGCCGCTCTTTTGCGCATGCCGCCGGAAAGCTCGGCCGGATAAAAATTGCCGAATCCTGCCAGATCCACCAGGGAAAGCTTAAATTCCACAAGCTCACGAATCGTAGATCGGCGTAAATCAGTGTAACGCTGCAGAGGTAGAGCAACGTTTTCAGCCAGGGTCATGGAGCTCCAGAGAGCGCCGCTTTGATAAAGAACTCCGGCACGTCTCAGGATTTGCTGCCGGTCCTCTTCTTCCCCTGCCCAGAAATCGATATCACCGTAGAGCACCCGGCCGGCAGCGGGTTGCTTCAGGCCGATCAGATGCCTGAGCAGGGTCGATTTGCCACATCCGGAACCACCCATGATAATGAAAATATCACTCCGCTTTACGGTAAAAGTGATATTTTTAAGCAGAACAAAATCATCATAAGCTGAGCTCAGGTCAATGACGGAAAGGACGTTCTGACTATTCATGGCTTTCTATAGACTGAAAATTACGGTCATAACAGCATCGGAAACAACGATCAATACAATGGCCATAACAACGGCGGATGTTGTTGCCTCACCGACAGCCGAAGCGCTGCGACCGGAGTTCATCCCATGATAACAACCGGAAAAACTGATCAACACCCCATAGACGGCGCTTTTAATCAACCCCTGGGAAATCTGATGCAGGTGAATGGCGTTTTTTGTCTGGAACATATACTCATAAAAAGAAATATCCAGCATACCCATACCAATAATAGTCCCGCCTGCAATGCCAAGCAGATCTGCATAGATACAGAGAAGCGGCATCATACAGATGAGAGCCAGCATTCGGGGCAGGACCAGATAGGAGACCGGAGAGATACCTAGAGTGCGCAGGGCATCAATCTCTTCGTTGACCTGCATGGTGCCGAGCTGGGCGGCAAAAGAGGCTCCGGTCCTGCCGGCAATAATAACAGCGCTCATCATCGCGCCCATCTCAAGGACCATGGACAGGGCGACCAGGTTGGCCACATAGATTTGAGCGCCGAACATCCGGAGTTGAACGGCGCCGACAAAGGCAAGAATCACCCCGACAAGAATAGAGATCAGAGAGACAATGGGCAGTGCGTCAGCCCCGCAGTTTTGCAGAAAATAAAAAAAATCCCGCAAACGGAAATATGTTTTACCTCGCAAAAGAAGAATGAGCGAGATGACTATTTCACCGGCAAAGGCGACAAGGTCGCCGCCTTTGGTGAAAATACGTTGAGTAAAGCTGCCAAGGCGATAGACAAATCCGGGATGCGGAGTTGCTTTCGACGGCGGACTTGATGGTTTTCGGGAAAGGGTAAGCAGGGTTTGGACCCCGGACGGTAAATCGACCAGATCAGTCATAATCGATTTTTTGTGGCAATGGTCAATCAGCTTGACAAGAAAAACTGCAAGAATGGAATCCCAGCTCAGAGATTGGTCCGTTGTGATACGTAGAGATTGGGTATTCGGGGGGATCTGCTGCAGAATGTTATCAAGTTCAGGGATAGGACAGGAGGATTTCCAGCATCCCGAAAGATTCAGGGTTATCCGGTCGGAATCATTAATTGTAAAGTCAAAGTCTGCTGGAATTTTCACGAAGCTGGTTTACAACATCAGTAAAAAAACAGTTTCCCGTCACACCTAAATTGAGCGTTCCAACCCATCGGCAAATAAAAAAAGATAAATAATTATAAATGTTTTTTTTAAATTGTTGCAGATGGGGTGGAACCCTCCGGGATTGTCATTTCATCCCCAATCTGCAGGCCT
>CAZURY010000271.1:0-3777 GCA_964623145.1 uncultured Desulfobulbus sp.
TTGTTGATTTCATCTTGAAAAGCGTTAACCGCTTCTTTGAGCTGCGGCGCCAGATTAAGATATTTCTTCACAAAACCGGGAGTAAATTTTTCAAACAAGCCCAGCATATCATTGGTGACCAGCACCTGCCCGTCGCAATGGGGACCGGCGCCGATACCGATGGTGGGAATAGTCGTACCTCGGGTGATGACCTCGGCCAGACGGCCCGGAACACATTCAAGGACCAGAGCAAAGGCTCCGGCTTGTTCCAGTGCCCTGGCATCAGCCAGTAATTTTCGACCCGCCTGCATGGTCTTTCCCTGAACTTTAAAACCGCCAAGCCGGCCGGCGGTCTGCGGCGTCAACCCAAGATGCCCCATAACCGGCACTCCTGCCCGAACCAGAGCCCGCACATCTGCACACACATCCATTCCACCTTCAAGTTTTACAGCGTCACATCCAGCCTCTTTCAGGAAACGAATACCGTTTTTTACAGTTTCCCCGGGATCGACCAGATAAGAACCAAAGGGCATGTCACCAACCACGAGCGCGGATTCAGCCCCCCTGCTGACGGCCGTTGCATGGTGCAGCATCTGCTCCATGGTAACGGGAACCGTGGAATCAAGGCCAAGTACAACCATACCCAGAGAATCACCGACCAGCAGGATATCAATTCCGGCTTGATCAAGGAGCATGGCCATGGGCGCGTCATAGGCGGTAAGCATGGATATCTTCCGGTCACCACCCTTTTTTTGTACAATATCTTTTACGGTTAGCTTTGCTGCCATCACGCCCCTCTCTACTCCTGATTAAAAAGTCCCGGCTGATGTAGAGACCCGGAACTAAATGGCCGGTTAAAATGTTCATAAGCGCTCATGGTCGCCATCCTTCCCCTGGGTGTACGGACTAAAAAACCTGACTGAATAAGAAAGGGTTCGTACACATCCTCCAAAGTATTCTTCTCTTCACAGACTGCCGTAGCCAAGGTGTCAAGGCCGATGGGTCCACCCTGAAATTTATCAATCATGGTTAATAAAATACGCCTGTCCATCTCATCAAGACCCAACCGGTCCACCGCCAGCATCTCCAGCGCCTCATCAGCCACCTTCGCGGAGATGGTCTTATGACCGCCGACCTCTGAAAAATCACGCACGCGTCTCAGCAGCCGATTGGCTATGCGTGGGGTACCACGGGAACGACGGCCAAGTTCCAGCGCACCCTCATCATCTATGGCTATGCCAAAAAGCATTGCCGAGCGTTTGACAATCCTTACCAGTTCCTCCGGACTGTAATAATCCAGACGCAGGACAACACCAAAACGGTCCCGTAAAGGCGGTGTCAACAGCCCTGTGCGAGTGGTGGCGCCGACCAGGGTAAACCGGGGCAGATCCATTTTCACCGAACGAGCGCCTGGCCCCTGCCCGATGACCAGATCCAGCTGGTAATCTTCCATGGCCGGATAAAGAATTTCCTCAACAACATGATTGAGTCGATGAATCTCATCGATAAAAAGGACATCGCCCGATTGCAGGCTGGTCAGAATTGCCGCCAGATCGCCGGGTTTTTCTATGACCGGTCCCGAGGTCACCTTGATGCCGGCGCCCATCTCCTTTGCAATAATATAGGCCATGGTTGTCTTTCCCAGACCGGGAAAACCATGAAAAAGGACATGATCAAGCGCTTCTCCCCTCTGCAGGGCTGCTTGAATAAAAATACGCAGGCTCTTTTTCACCTGCTCCTGCCCGACATACTCATCAAGACTCTGCGGACGGATATCAACCCCGCCGGCAACATCATCAGTCTGCTCGGCGCCGGTTACCAGTCGACGACCGGTTATCTCTTCATCAAAACTCATTGCACCCTATTCATTCTTAGGAATCCATCAAACCAGGGCCTGCAGGGCAAGACGCAGCAGTTCTTCAACCTTCATCCCGGCCACGGCTTCCGGATCCTGCTGCTGAATGGTACGCAGAGCCTGCCAGGCAGTACTGCGGGGATAGCCGAGATTCACCAGCGCTGAAACCGCGTCCTGCATGGCAAATCCTTCGGCAACGGCAGGCGCATCAGGGGGGATGCCCGGCTCAACCCCCTGAACGGACAGTTGCCCGACCTTATCGCCAAGCTCCATACAGAGGCGTTGGGCCGTCTTCTTTCCCACCCCGGACAGCCCGGTCAGTCGGGCCATGTCCTTTGTGCCGATGGCCTGACATAAATCCACAGCGCTGATACCTGATAAAATGGCCATGGCCAGTTTAGGGCCAACTCCGGAAACGGAGTTCAACAGGAGAAAAAGTTCTTTTTCTTCAGCGCTGCCGAATCCGAACAGGGTGATGGCGTCTTCCCGGACATTGGTTTGCACGAGTAAAAAAGTCTCTTCCCCGGTCATTGGTAGAATATCATAGGTACGGCTGGAGATCATCACCTCATAGCCAACGCCCCGGACATCAAGGATAACGGCATTGGGTTGTTTATACTGCACTTTTCCGCGTAAAGATGCGATCATGGGAGCATAAAGATAAAAAAAGATTACCGGCTCGACAGCGCCGCATAGCTTAAATGATGGGCATGACAGAGCGCCACAGCAAGGGCATCAGCGGCATCGGTACTTGGCAGGCCACTGAGATCAAGCAACGTCCGAACCATCTCCTGGACCTGTGATTTTTCGGCCTGTCCATAACCGGCCACGGTCTCCTTCACCTTCCTGGGTGTATAATCAAAAACCCCGATCCCCCGACGGCCGGCGGCGACTACGGCCGCACCTCTTGCCTGTCCTAATTTCAGGGCCGAGCGCACATTATGGGCGACAAACACATCTTCCACGGCAGCGACGTCGGGGCGATGCTGATCCATAACGTCGCATAATCCTTCAAAAATCATCAGCAGACGTCGGGAAAAATCCATCTCCGTTTTCATACGAATAGTCCCGCAGGTCACAAAACCTATATCCCGGCCCCGGCAGGCAACAATCCCGTAACCGGTAATCCTGGAGCCGGGATCGATACCGATGATTCGCATTTGTTACGACAGATTCTCCATCAGCTCATCGGCAATATCAAAATTGGCATGCACCTTCTGCACGTCATCATTGTCTTCAAGATTGTCAAGCAACCTGAGCAGAGAACGGGCGGTTTTCTCTTCCGTCACGTCAACCGTATTTTTAGGAATCATGGATATAGCCGCTTCAACACATTTTATACCGCCTTTTTCAAGCGTCTCCACCACTTCGGAAAAATCATCAGGCGCGGTCAATATCTGGAAAGTTGTGTCTTCCTCAAGTACATCCTCAGCCCCCGCATCAATGGCCAGTTCCATCAATTCATCCTCATCAACACCTTCCCGGTCAACTATAATCGAACCTTTTTTATCAAACATCCAGCCTACACAACCGGACTCACCGAGATTGCCACCGCTCTTGGCAAAAAAATGACGAATGTCGGCAACGGTTCGATTTTTATTATCCGTCATGGTTTCCACAAGCACCGCCACCCCGCCGGGTCCGTAACCCTCATACAGAATTTCCTCATACACCGCTCCCTCAAGATCACCGGTCCCCTTTTTTATGGCCCGGGCAATATTATCCTTGGGCATATTCTCGGATTTTGCCGCAATAATCGCGCTCCTGAGCCTTGGATTTCCATCGGGATCCCCTCCGCCCATACGGGCGGCGATGGTGATCTCTTTGATCAATTTGGTGAAGATCTTTCCCCTTTTGGCATCATTGGCGCCTTTTTTCCGTTTGATGGTGCTCCACTTAGAATGTCCTGACACTGTGCGACTCCTTCCTTATGACAAAGTTCT
>CAZURY010000272.1:0-3771 GCA_964623145.1 uncultured Desulfobulbus sp.
AGAGTTCGAGCGAGCGTTCGTCGGTTTTTCGGTCCAGGCCGAAGACAATTTCATCGGCGGGCAGTGGGTTGCCAGGCATGATTATTGATCCGCCATGATTTTCCACCACACTTTGCGGTTACGTGGTCCGTCGTATTCACAGAAAAAGATGCGTTGCCAGGTGCCGAGCTTCAATTTTCCATCTTCAACAATGACCGTGACCGAGCTTCCTGTAAGTGTGGCCATCATGTGGGAGGGAGAATTGCCCTCCCGATGTTTGTATGGGTAATCCCGGGGAATGATCCTGCGAAAGATGCCGATCAAGTCGCTTTGCACGGCGGGATCGGCACCTTCGTTGATTGTTACCCCGGCTGTGGTGTGCGGATTATAGGTAACCAGCACACCGTCCTGTATACCATTTTCATCAACGGCCCGCTGGAGCTGTGCCGAAATATCGACAAATTCCATGTGGGACGTGGTGGAGATTGAAAATCGACCGGAAATCATTGCCGGTATAATTATTGTTGCAGCTGCCAGCGGCCATATTCATCTCGACAGGCTGTGGCGTAGGTTTTTTCACGTTTACCATCGATAACCGCATCGATTTCCGCCTTACGACATACCCGGTGTCCGGCCGGGTCCGTATAAGCAGGCTGCGGGATTACTGTATACTGGTTGCCGGTATCTGGATTTACCCAGGAAGAGGGACGATTGGAAACACCTCTTTCATAAACATGATTGAGTTCCTGGAGATCATATTTATCCATTTCATTGCCGACAATGTAGCCAAGTAGACCGCCAATGGCCGCGCCGAGCAAGGTTGCCTCGGTATTATGACCGATGGCCTGCCCGATAATTGCTCCGGCGGCAGCTCCACCAACCCCTCCGACCTGTCCTTTCTTTCCCTGTTGCACCCCCATGCCGGTACAGGATGTCAGAGCAAACAGGGCAACAAAAGCTACTATGCTTAAATATTTCATGGTTAACCTCCTACAGTGTTTTTTTGATGGTTTCAGGCAGGCTGCGTTCCGGTTGAATACCAAGATTTTTCAGTGATTCAACCCGGTCAACAAGATTTCCCTTGCCCGAGACCAGTCGTTTTCTGGCTGTTTGCCAGCATTGGTGGCTTTGCTCAAGGCGGAAGCCTATTTCTTCAAAGGCCTCGGCAAAACCGACGAACTTATCATAAAGATGTCCTGCCTGTTTGGCAATAGCTAAACTGTTTCGTCCCTGTTCATCAATTCGCCACAGGTGGTGAATGGTGCGCAGGATAGCCAGGAGTGTTGAGGGGCCGGTGAGCACAACTTTTTTACGCATGGCCTCGGAGAGCAGTTCCGGATGCAGCGAGACGGCTGCCTGAAAGGCTCCCTCCACGGGCATAAACAGCAGGACAAAGTCAACGGTATTTACTCCGGGGAGCTGATGATACGATTTGGCGCTCAGCCCCCTGATATGATTGCGCAGGGAGTTGAGATGTCTGTTAATCAGTTTTCGTCTTTTTTTTGCATTCTCTTCCTGTGCGGCCCTGGCCCAGGCATTCAGAGAAACCTTGGCATCAATAATAATATCACGGTTTTTCGGCAGATGGACAATAATATCCGGCTGCCGTAATCGACCGTTTTCATCGCGCATTCCCGGTTGAGTCTCAAATTCACTGCCCTTGCGCAGGCCTGAGTCCTCAAGCAGTTTTTCTAAGATCATTTCACCCCACTGGCCCTGAATTTTGCTTTTCCCCTGCAGGGCCCGGGTGAGATGCAGGGCATCATTACTCAGCTGCTGATTCAGTTTTCTCAGCAGTTCTATTTCTCTGACCAGGGCTGCATGATCACGGGATTCTCTGTCATAGACATCTTCCACCTTAAGCTGAAAATCCTTAAGCTGCCTGCGCATGGGGTCAAGCAGAGATCGGAGGCCGGATTCATGTCTGGACCCGAGCTCCTTGCCCTGTTGCTGCAAAACCCGGTTGGCAAGCAGTTCGAAATCCTGACGCATTTGATCGCGCACGGTTGCAAATATTTTTTCCCTCTCCCGGAGAAGGTGTTGGCTGTTGTTGAGCTCTGCTTGAAGGGCGCTCATCATTTCCGTGGCTTTTCGCTGTTGCAGGCGCAGATCGTCCCGTTCCGCCTGTAGTCGCCTGATCGTGTCCTCCTGCCCTCTGATATTTTTTCCTGCCTGCTCAAGACGAATGCCAAGGCCAATGTTGCGTCTGCTCAAGCGGGTATACAATGTCAGGCCGCCTGTCAGGGCTAGAATTGTCGCCCCTGCAGCGCCCGCAATAAAGGAGGGAGCATGCAGGTGGTTAAAAAGTAGAACCAGGGAGTCCACAACCTACCGCATTGGACGGAGGCGTCGGAGTTCTTCAAGTTCCTCCAGCAATTGCAGGGCCAGGGCACATCCGGGAAGATTTACCCGTAGATCGCGCTGCAGGCGAATCGTGGTCTGGACTCTTCTGATTTCAAGAGCCGTAAAGCGCCAGTCTCCAGGTGTGGATCCCTGCGGACAGAGCATCCCTTCGTCAATCATTTCAAGAATAATATCCGCCGGCACGCCGCAGAAACGACAAAGATCACCAAGGTTGCAACAGGTGTCCTCATCAAGGACAATACCGGTGAGAGTTTTTTCATCAGTCATTTTTTACACGCCAAGATTTTTTCGCGGATCAACAGGCATGATTTCCGCCATTTTTCGGTAGAGTTTTTTCTGCTCGTCGGTTTTAGCCTCGGGCACGACTATACGCAGGGTGACAATCTGGTCACCTTTTTGGGTTGCCGTTGATAAGCCGCGCCCTTTGAGGCGGAGTTTTTTGCCTCCTTGGGATCCGGGCGGAATTTTCAACTGTACCTTGCCCCCCAGTGTCGGGACGGTAATGGTGGCTCCCAGGGCTGCTTCCCATGGTGTAACCGGCAACTCCATATGAATGTCGCGTTTCTGCGCATGGAAGATTGGGTCTTCGGCAAAGGTTATTTCCAGGTAGAGATCCCCTGCCGGCGCGCCGCCCATACCGGGCATACCCTGGCCTTCCAGTCGTATGCGTTGTCCTTCTATGATACCCTTGGGTATGGTGACCTGCAGGTTGTGCGGCTTGGTTGTGACATGACCATTTTCATCTACAGTCGGCCTGGAGAGGGTAATGTTCTGACGGGAACCATGGTAGGCATCTGCCAGCCGAATGACTATCTTGGCGTGCTGATCTTCACCTTTCATGCGAAAGGTTCTACGCCCGGCGCCGCCCTCGGAATACCCGCTGCGACCGAAAAGGGATTCAAAAAAATCACTGTAATCGTGGTCGCTGCCGCCCGTGTAACCGGCTCCTTTAAATTCAAAACCCGCATCCCAGTTTGGAGGTGGTTCAAAGTCCTGGCCGTTTTGCCAGTTGCTGCCGAATTTATCATAGGCGGCACGTTTTTCAGGATCCTTTAAGACCTCATAGGCCTCACCCAGATCCTTGAATTTTTTTTCGGCATCGGTTTCCTTGCTGACGTCGGGATGATATTTCCGGGCAAGTCGGCGGTAGGCCTGTTTGATGGCGTCCTGGGTTGCATTGCGGTCAACCCCTAAAATTTCATAGTAATCCCTGTATTCCATTTTTTATTTATCCGAAACAGTATCCTTATTTTTGTCCACGGTAACCCGTACATACCGTACTTTTCTTTCCGGTCAAATCATTTTTTCCATGGCAAATTTTGTCGTATGGCATACTCTAAGTATGGCAGGATAAAAAGAAAAGGAAAAAATAGACTGATTATTTTACTGAATGAGAATGTATCATCTCTCTTATGTTGAAACAACCGC
>CAZURY010000273.1:0-3770 GCA_964623145.1 uncultured Desulfobulbus sp.
CCGGCAATCCACAACTCCCGAAATTCATCCAGGGTATGGGCCTCGCTGATCACCCGTTGGATCATCTCCCGGCGGTACTCATCCACAGGGATCGGCACTTCCCGGCCACCCCTCTGGCTGAGGATAAACCGGCCCTCCGCGTTGATAAGAACCGCCTGACCGCCGATTTCCGCAATGGCCGGGCCTTCCCCATCACCTCCGCCACCACCTCCACCCCCGCCGCCTTTCCTGCCGCTGGTGGGCCGGGGTGGTTTGGTAATAAAATCCGTGCCGAAAAGTTTGGTGACATCGGTATAATCATAGAGCCAGAATTTATATTTTCCGGTGGGTTCATGGATACGGGTGCCGCGTCCCACCATCTGGTAAAATTTAATGGGCGATTTCAGGTAGCGGAAAAATACCACCGCATTAAGCCGTTCAATATCCACCCCGGCTTCCAGCAGATCCACGGTACAGGCAATAAAGGCCCGCTGTCCGGAACCGCGCATGGGCTCGATCATGTCGGCGCCGTTGTTTCTGCCGCCCATGCACTTGAAGGCATAATGCTCTTTGGGGGTTCGTCCCTTAGTGTTACACCATTTTACATACAGATTGTTCATGTGCATGGCCACCCGGTCGGCGTGAATCTCGCGGTTGCAAAAGATGATAACCTTCTGTTCCGGGCCGCCGTTTTGACAGAGCTGCTTAAACAGGTCTTTGCACATGGCAGGAGTGCGCAGTTCGACAAAAAGCTCATCATCAAAGTCCTTGCCCGTGTATTCGTCTTTGGTCAGATATTCTTCCGAAACAGGTTCACCGGTTTTGAGATCAATCGGTTTTGCGGCTAACACCTCTTCTCTGGTAAAGACACGGTTATCAATATCGGCCTTGCGTTTGACAATCTCACAGGCTGCCAGGTACCCGTCTTCCTGGGCCTGGATCAGGGTATACTCATAGACCGGTTCACCGAAATACTTGAGATTGTTGGCCGTGATTTCCTTGTCTTCGGCGGTGGCTTTTTTGGATTCGTGCAACTGGCGTGGAGTTGCCGTCAGCCCGATATGGATGGCATTGGGGTTGCGCTTGAGCACTTCCGACCACCTGCCCCAGGCGGAACGGTGACATTCGTCAATAATGATGACACTGAAGGCATCTTCTCCGTAATGAATGGAAAGGAAGCTGGCAAAATCTTCTTCCTCGTCATCCAACCCCATGGTCTGATAAGTGGCAATGTGAATACGGGCGTTTTTTGCCGCATTTTCTCCGCCTACATTTTTGACGATGCGGACATTATCACCAAAGGCGGCCTTGAGCTTACTATATGCCTGTTCGCGCAGTTCGTCCCGGTCGCAGAGAAAAAGCACCGGCTTGGGGAGCTGTTCCGCCTCGTGCAGCCGCCACAGCAGATTGGTGGCAATAATGGTTTTGCCGGAGCCGGTGGCCAGGCTCAGCAGAATGCGGGCCGGTTCATTGTACTGCCTGCAACGGATAATCTTTTCAAAGGCTGCCCGAATGGCAGCATCCTGATAATAGCGACTCTGCGACCAGGCCGGGCTGTCGGCCATGAACAACATTTTCGCTTCCGGCTGATGGATGTTGATACCGGAATCTATTGCGTAACGACTGCACAGGTCGGCATGGGGCGGGAAATCCGGGAAGGGAAACGGCCCGGACTGGAGACTGGTTACATAGTCAAACTCGCCATAGCGGTGGCCATTGGTGGAAAACACATATTTTACATCAAAGCGTTTACAATCGGCGTACCCCTTTGCCTGCTGCATTCCTTTCAGCGGATCTTCCGTTTCTTTTTTGGCCTCCAGCACGGCAACGGGCAGGGGCTTTGGCATATCGCCGATCTGCACGCAGAGCAGGTAATCCGTGCGGCCCGCCCCCTTGCGCCTGCGACCTTTTGACCCGGTGGGTTCTACGGGTGCCGGTGTTTCAAGCTTTATCCGCTGGGGATCAGCATATCCCTTATCCCGCAGGACGGGATCAATCAGGTGGAAACGGGTTTCAGCTTCGTTGTAGCTCATGGTCTTTTGTTGTTTGCCACAATGATCATCTTGAAAAAGCTTGAAGGAATATTAATACGATAGGCAATGGACCCCTAACAGGAAATCCATTAATGAACATACCATTTGCCGTACAGGATGCAAGAATAATGAATTATCCATTTGTATCAACACGCCAGCTGTTTCAGCTTTTCATGTACCACAGTTGTTGAAACCTCCTAAAAAGGAGGCAACTTCACCACCGCGTATAATATGCGAAAAAACTGATAGTTAGAAGATTTACTATCTGCCATAGACAGTTTAAAATGGTCTGAGTCTTGATATTGACACCACTATATTTCCTTGTTATTTAACATGCACCCACAATATCTTGTGGATTGACATTTAAAGCATTTCAACTTAACCTGTAGGTTAAGAGACGTGATACTTCTACCGATAAAAAAAGACTGCTGGGCATTTTATGCAATAGGTAAAGCTGATGGGTCATCTCCATTACTTGATGAACTCGGATCTCTACCCCAGAACCATCAGGCATCAGCCAAAAGGCTTTTGGCAATTATCCATAATGCGGCGAGTTCACCACAAGGACCACGTTTGCTGCCAAAGGATATATGCCACCGGGTAAACGACAAGTATACGATTAACGAATTTATAGCTGGACGCTTACGGCTACTCTGGTTTTATTCATCGGCTGAAAGAAAGGTAGTTATCTGCACATCTGTTTTTATGAAGAAATCACAAAAAACACCCAAAAAAATTATAACAGCTGCCATTGACAACAAAAAGGCATACGACAAAGCAGTTACTGACAATAACATTACGATCTTGGAGGACGTGAAAGATGAGTAAATATTCTTCGTTCGCAGATCTATGGGCTGAAGTAGAGAATGATGACGCGTATTGGACGGAAAAAAATATCCTTGATTTTACCACCAATCTTTATCAACTCATGAAGCACAGAAAGGTGTCCAAAAAAGAACTGGCAGAGCGGCTTGGAACATCTCAGGCATATATTACTAAAATATTCCGTGGAAATGCTAACTTTACCTTAGCTTCCATGACAAAACTTGTTCAAGCATTAGATGCCAAGTTAGATGTCCATGTTGTCCCGAAAGAAGAACATGTGCAGCAGTGGTTCAAGGTCTTAAAATCAAAATCGAGAGAACCTGTATCACCACAAAAATGGGGCAAAAATCTGGTAACCGAAAGGTATCATTATGATGATGAAATAGAGGTCTGTGCAGGATGAACAGAGCACCGTTGGAACTGAAAAAATACTTCTTTCCGTTTGTCCAGGTTTCGGCAGATGCAGAATATGAAGTAACAGGCAAAGAGATACACCCACATTTTGAGGTGCGAACAACGGTTGAGCACGATGAGGAAAATGGTATTTACCAGGTTGCGTTAGAGATCACCGCAGAACCGGAGGATGAGAATTCAAAAATTCCTTACTCTATCCACCTAATCACTGTGGGTTTGTTTACTGTTGATGATAATTTTCCGGATCGAGAAAAATTGTTAAAAATAACCGGTGCGTCTATACTGTATAGTGCTGCCCGTGAATTTATCATAACTGTAACATCAAGAGGGCCTTGGCCGCCGGTGACCATTCCCACAATATCTTTTTTACCACAAGAAAAAGTAAAATCCCGTCCGACTGCTCCAGGAAAAAAGAAAAAAACATAGGGTGTTCGCAGCATAAAATAATTACCCGTCAATTTGACGGATAAAACTTCCCAGTCGTTGTGTCAACTTTTCCGACGCTAAAAAAAATGAAGG
>CAZURY010000274.1:0-3763 GCA_964623145.1 uncultured Desulfobulbus sp.
TGTTTCGAATTTGGTGTTTCTTATTTCGAATTTTCCGGTTTATCCGGGTTAGGGTATGAACGGGAAAATTATTCATCTCTATACTTGCGTATTTTTCATCCCCCTTCTTGTAGTCGCGTGGAAGCCTTGTCCTGCAACGGCAAAAGAGGTGATAGTCTATACTGCTGTTGATCAGTTGTTCTCGGAGCCTCTGTTGAAGCGGTTCGAAAAACAGCATCATATACGCACAAAGGTTGTCTATGACATAGAGGCCGTCAAGGGTGCGGGCCTGGTAAATCGGCTCATTGCCGAACGAAAGATACCCCGTTGCGACGTCTTTTGGAACAGCGAAGTGCTTCGGACAATTATGCTGCAGCGGCAACACATACTTGCCTCGTATATTCCTTTGGCAGCCAGAGATATTGAAGAGCAGTTCAAGGATCCAAAAGGATTCTGGACCGGGTTTGCCGGTCGTATACGTGTCATTGCCGTCAATACAAAGCTTGTTAATCCTGAAAACTATCCCGTCAGCATTGACGACCTCATGGCCGGGCCATGGCAAGGCAAAATCGCCATGGCCAACCCCCTGTTCGGCACCACTGCCATGTTTGTGGCCTCTCTTTTTAGCGCCAGGGGGAAAACGGGTGGCAGTAATTCTTTGAAGGCGTTACAAAAAAATAACGTACGGATAGTCGACGGCAATGCCGTTGTCCGGGATATGGTCGGTGCCGGATCGGTCGCTGTTGGCCTGACGGACATGGATGATGTGGTTCAAGGGATAAAGGCCGGCCTGCCGATAAAGGCAATTCGACCGTCAGGGCTTGCAAACGGCGCCCTGTTGATTCCCAATACCGTAGCCCTGGTCAAAGGAGCGCCGCATCCGGTTGAAGCAAGGGAATTGATCGAGTATTTAGTTTCAAGATCGGTGGAACAGGACCTGATAAACACCGGCTTTGCTCAGGTTGTTTTACGCAAAGATAACGGCAAAATTCCATCAGGTCCCTGGAACTATGAGGATATGGCCGATCAACTGCCATGTGCCCTCAACAGCGCGCAAATACTGTTTGTAAGATGACAAGTAGCCGATTACCCGACATGACATGGTATAGCAGATTTTCACGTTCCGGTGTCGTTTCCCTGCTGTACCTCGCCCTGTTTTTTCTCGTCGCCGTATCGCCTGTGTTGCTCATGTCCGGCAACAGTTTCCGAGCAGACGGCTCATGGAGCACCAGCCATTACACTTTTCTCACGCAATCCCGCTGGCTCGCCCTTTTTTTCCGCAGTGTCATGCTCTCCTTGTCTGCAACGCTCATCGCCGGGTTAATTGGTGTTCCTCTGGCCTTTTTTTTAGCCAGGTTTACCTTTCCGGGGAAACGGCTGGCTTCATTCCTTTACCTGGCCCCCCTTTTCATACCGCCTCATATTCATACCCTTGCCTGGTTGTATCTTTATGGGGATAAGGGGGTCGTGAACAGTTTGCTGATGTCTGCCGGTGTTGCCGTGCTGCCTGTTTTTACCTTTTCCGGTAACACAGGAGTGGCGCTGATCCTCGCCTTTTCGTATTTCCCGCTGATAACGCTTCTGACCTTGGTTGGCCTGGCAGGAATCGACCGGAATCTTGAAGAGTCAGCAGGCTTTGTCCGCACCCCCTGGACAATAGTGCGCGTTATAACCCTTCCCCTGGTAAGCCCATACATCTTTTCAGCGCTCCTGATTGTTTTTATTTTCTCGTTCTTTAATTACGGCGTACCGGCCCTGCTTCGCGTGCCGACCTGCCCGGTTGAGATTTTCAGCCGTTTCAGCGCCTTTTATGATGAGGCTGGAGCTGCGGCCATGTCCATGCCGGCAGTCGTTATTGTTGTCTGCGCTTTCCTTGGTCTGCGGATATGGTCTAAGAAAAAACAGTTCACAATGCAGCTTGCCGGCTCCCGGACAACCCGCCCGACCCCTGTCACGGGTTTGTCAAAAATATTCCTGACAGGATTTATAACCCTGATGCTGGCAGCAGGAGTGGTGTTGCCGGTTGCATCCTTATTCCTGCAGGCAGGGAGCCTGGCAAGCTTTATCATGGCCGCTCGTGGGTCTCTGCGGGAGTTCAGGACGACCCTGCTGGTATCTGCCGGCAGCGCAAGCTGTATCACGCTTTTTGCCTTCTGCCTTGGCAGGATCATCGACAACCTCTCCGGGACCAGGCAGGCCGTGGCCGAGTTCCTGACCTTTCTGCCCTTTGCCTTTCCGGCCACAACCCTTGGCATCGGTCTGATCTATTTATGGAATTCCCGCATGACGGGATTTCTATACACCTCGACGGCTATGTTGCTGCTGGCCATGACCGCACGTTTTCTACCCCTTGCCATACATATTATACGCTCCAGCCTCAAGCAGGTACATCCCGGCCTGTTAGAGGCAGCTTCCTTTGGCCGAACCAGTCGCTTGCAGCGGTGGCTCTTTATTGACTTCCCCCTGGCGCGGCGGGGCCTTGCAGCCTGCTGGATACTTGCCTTTGTCTTCTGTACCGGCGAACTTGGCACTACGCTGCTTGTCATTCCGCCTGGATCAGGGACTGTTTCCCTGAAAATTTATAACCTGTTACACTACGGTGCCGGACCCTTGGTGGCGGCCCTGGCCCTGCTCCTCCTCGGCATAAATTTTACGGTGTTCCTGGGGCTGGCAAAAATACCACTTGAAATATTCGGCCGGGGACCATTATGCAGAAATTGAGAATAATACCATATCCTGTCATCAGGGTTAAAAATCTCGGCATGAGTTACGGGGATGTCACGGCAGTAAATGATGTGAGCTTTGATATACCGATTGGATCAACGGCAGCTCTTGTCGGACCCTCGGGCTGCGGGAAAACGACCCTGTTGCGTCTGATCGCCGGCCTGGAGCAACCGGACCGGGGTGAAATATGGCTTGACGACCGGCTTGTTGCCGGTCCGAAATACAGCATCCCGCCGTCATCCCGCCGACTCAACATGATTTTCCAGGACCTGGCCCTGTGGCCGCATATGACCGTTCGCAGGCATATTGCGTTTTGTCTTCCTCCCGGCAAGTACAGGGGACAGGCCAAAAACAGGCAGATTGCCTTGCTGACCCGGCTGGTTCGCCTGGACTCTATCGAAAGCTATCCCCACCAGCTTTCCGGCGGCGAACAGCAACGGCTTGCCATTGCCAGGGCCCTGGCATCAGAACCGCGGATTCTGCTGTTTGATGAACCGTTGTCAAGTCTCGATCGGGCCCTGAAACTGGAACTACTGGCAGAAATAAAAAAATTGACCGGCAAGCTTGCCATGACATGTCTGTATGTAACCCATCAACCGGATGAAGTTATGTTCCTGGCCGACACCGTATTCCGCATGGACGCCGGTTCCCTGCAGGCATCCTGCACAGTGGAAGAGTTTGCCCGGCAGGAGAGCAAAAAATGGGCGGAAACCGACAGCCTTTTGCGGGCGCAGGGTGCGGGCAGAAAAATTCCCATGGCAGCCAATGGCAGGTAGAGAAATCGCAGCCCCTCAGGGGATAACCAACCATCGGTTTTTTCGACCACAATGCTGTAAGCGCTCTCAGGGGCCGCAGATTTGTGCAGGCGTGCCTGACCGCTATAGCCTACCTATGCGGACAGGCACGACCGTGCAAAGAGGTAAGCGGAGCGCAGCGGAGATTCCGTGCGGTCCCGTGAGCGCTTACGAGAAATCGGTTATGCCGACGGGAAATGTAAAGAATCATTGAGATGGAACAATAGACATTTGACTCCTCAAAAACGAGAACCACACAAGAGTAA
>CAZURY010000275.1:0-3757 GCA_964623145.1 uncultured Desulfobulbus sp.
CAAGTCCGGATATGTTTATAGAACATGATAGAAGACCTGTGAATTATCGAACCAGCAGGGCCGGCTTACCGACCGGTTTGATATCGTCCGGAAGCTGGAGCTCAAGCTCCTTCTTCTTTTCTTTGCTTTTTACGCGAAGACTTTTCAACAGGGCAGGTTCCGGTTCCATGTGTGACCAGGCTTTTCCGTTCCATGAGCTTGTATATTCCTGGTATTTATCCCCGTCGTATGCCTGCCAGGTAACGATTAACCTGCCATTTTCCATGGAAATAACAGGCAGGATATCCGGGACCTCATTGGCCGGATGAATGCGCCTGGCCCGGCTCCAGGTGGTGCCGTTCCAGCTGGAGACGTAAATGTCGTCGTTTTTTCCATTATACCCGGCCCAGGCGATCCAGGGTCTGCCGCCGGGGCCGATTACGATGGTCGGGGCGATGCCTGACTGCAAGCCGGTTTCTATTTCTCTGGGAAAACTCCAGGAACCATTTGATTTTTTCGAATAAAAGAGTTTGTTTTTTTCTCCGTTCATGGCTGTCCACACAAGCCATATACTCCCCTTGCTGTCCACGGCCAGACTTGGATGCATGTTGTTAAACTGATCATTGGTTATCTGGATTTTTTCGCCGGATGTTTTGTCCTTGACAGTTGTGAAATAAATTTCAAAGCGTTGGCCGTCAAATTCCGACCAGGCGACATCCATTGCCTGTTGCGGAACAGAAGTTGCCGCTTCTATACATACCGGCAGCAGAGAGATGAAACAAAAGGTGAGCGAGGAATAAAAAAGTAAAACAAATATTTTTTTCATGGGATGCACCTGAACTCTGAAAAGAGTAGATTATTATGTGGAATTGACAATAAGTTATATCCTTCTTCATTGTACCTTAATGTATCAATGTCGATTCTATTACTGAATCTTTGATCACTCGTCAAGCGGTTAACCTTTCATTGAGAGCTTCGGTCGAGTCTCAGATTGTAGAATTTCCGAATTAAAAGTCGTCTATCTCTTGTTGCGCACATGAAATCAGTCTATTGTGATGTGATGGCAGTTCAGAAAAAAATTTCTTCCCGTATAGCCGGGATTATTCTATTCTTTTTAGCGGTTCTTTACGGCGCCATGTGTCTGTATGGTTCCTGGAAAGGGTTTACCGGGAATTTCGATACCGGCACAGTTGAGCTGATGGCTGTGAATATTGCCAGGGGTGATGATTTTCCCTTGTTTTGGTATGGGCTGCATTATGCAGGTGCCCTGGAAGCGTATGTTGCCGCAGCGATGATCCGTCTTTTCGGTTTTTCAGAGACGGCCCTGACCCTTTCACCGATTGCTTTTTCCATACTCTGGATCATCGGGACCTACCTGCTTTTTTCCGAGATCATTGATCGGCGGGCCGGATTGCCGGCCGTTGTTGCCGTTATCTTCGCCGGCTACTTCCCGTGGTATTACAGTTTTGCCCTCAGCGGTGGTTATTCCGTTATTCTTGCGTTGGGGACCTTGATCCTGTGGCTTGGAATCAGGGTGTACCGGAGGGATCCATCCATTCCTCGACTATGTATCCATGTACTGGGCATTGGGTCAATGGCGGCCCTGGCCATCTGGGTACATTTTTTTATTTTTCCATATCTGCTGGTTACCGCGATTTTTCTGTTGTTGCACGCCATCCGCCGCCGATTTGCATTCAAGATTATCTGTTGTTACGCCGCCGGAGCCGCAATTGCCGCCTGCGGTTTGTTGCCGTATCTGCTGATCAATTATGGAACAGTCTCAGGGAGTAGTGTCTCCAGCTTTATATTTACAAAGCATCATCTTCTTGGCAGCCTGCAAACTCTTTTTTTCCACGATTTGCCGCAATATGTTTTCTGGAAGCAGGGATCCCTTCTGCCGTTTAATCCGATTCTTTTGTATGTTTTCCATGGGGCATTGATTATCATCGTTTCCGCAATAGCGCTCTTTTTTATTGTCCGACGAAGAAATAGCCGGGCTGTCCTGCTTTTATCCGCGCCCCTGTTGTACCTTGTCATATATTTTGCCATGTTCCTGCCGCATAAGATGTCGACAATTCCTTCACCCCGTTACCTGCTCGGCCCCTGGCTTATGTTCGTGGCCATGATATGGGCGTACGCGTCAGCTCAGGTCTCGGGCAAAACGGGTAGGATTGTATTTGCAGGCCTGTTTGTTTTCTGGATTGGTTATGGCCTGTCGGGCGATTATTTTTTCATACAACTGGTCGCCCCGGAAAAAATACAACGATTGCAGGAGGCCCGGGACATCCTGAACGCTGTTAAGTCTCAGGGGATACGAGCAGTAACCATGCTTGGAAATGAACGTTATGGATATGAGGGGCAGAAGCTCAGCGCCCTGTCCGGAAATGAGATCAAATTTGTTTTTTCCGACAGGGAAAGATACCAGAAGAATGCCCAGGTTGCTGAAAATGAGCCAAAATATGCTTTGATGTGTAAAAAAGAAGATCGACGCCAGGTACTTGGTGCCCTGCAACCCCTTGCCATTTCTTTTCATGAAGTATTGACCGGAAAACATTCAATTTTTACTGATTTCACATTGGAAAAACAGTTTTTCAGGAGAAGTCTTTTACCAACTGATTATTCCATGCAGCTGGTCGGGAACACTGGAGGCGGAGAGGGTGACCTGGCCGATCGTAACGGCTCCACCATTGTGGCCTGGCAAAACAGCGAGAATGCCTCCTTGTTGGTTGATTTCGGCAGTGAACGTGAACTGGCTGGTTTCTGGCTCTTTGCTCCGCAGAAAAAAAGAGAAGGGGAGCCGGCCGGGTTACCTCGACGCTACCGAGTCAGTATTGCTTCCTCCGACATGCAGTTTCATCCGGTTTATGATTTCCACTCCAGAGTAGTGACGTCATACATTCAGGGTGGACATGTGTATCTATCCGGATTTTTTGGAAGAGCTGAGTGCAGGTTTCACGCCCGGCACGCCCGGTATTTAAAGATTTCCTTTCCCGGCAGGCAGAAGGTGACATTAAATGAAGTTATTTTTTTTCAGCACCGGGACTGCGGAGTTCCAGATTCACCGGCAAAAGAGCTTGTTCTGATTCTGCGCCAGTTAAAAAGAAATAATGTTAAATTCACCCTGGCAGACCGATGGCTCAGCGCCGCTGTTATCAAAGCAATGCCGGATCGGGATCCATTGCCGGCGCTGCCGCGTTTTAATCCCCGGGCAGATAACCAGCTCTACAGCCGTCTGCTTATTCCCCGCAAGGGCCTGGTCCTTGCTCCGGCACGTGAAGTTGCCGATGAATGTGCAATGCAGCTTATTTCTCTGTATGGACCGGAAGTGATCTCCCGACGGATTGATTTCGCTCATTATTCACTCTTTTTTCTTGATCAGGGTGCAAGGAGAATGGGAGAGAAAGGATTTTTGTATTGGAATGGCCATGTTCTTTTGCGCCTTACCAGTTTTGATGATTTGGCCTTTATTGAATTAGCGCGGACCAACTTTCTTCATATTGATCCGGACAGGAAAAAGACAACAGGTTTTTACGCGGATTCCTGGACGAATGGCAGAGGAATAATAAAAAACCTCCATGTACGTCTACCGGCATACGCGCGTGAAATTGTTTTGATAACCCGTGGTGATGCGCCTCTGGCCGGTGATCCTGAGGCCCTGCACCTGCAGCTTTTTGTTGATAAAAGAAAACTTCCGTTGTCTCGCCGCCAGGGGAACAGCTATTTTTTTCAGCTGCCTCCCGGACAAAAGACAATTGGAGAGATTCGCATTGAAAGTTTA
>CAZURY010000276.1:0-3745 GCA_964623145.1 uncultured Desulfobulbus sp.
CCGAAACCCGTTGTGTCGGGAAAGAGAGTGCTTTACTTAACTAATTGTTCGAATAATCTATAATACATGTATTATTCTATAATGCAACTAAAAAGAATAATAAAATTATTTTTTGACTGTCGTGTCTGGATCAGCGTGTTGCTTCTTGCTGGACTGTTTATAAATCTGGATGATCGGAGACAGCAAAAGAATGATAATGATAACCCACAGGACAAGGGACTGGGGGCGGGTAAAAAAGATGGAATAGCTGCCGTGGCCGATGATCAGGGCCTGGGCAAATCCGGTTTCAGCGATTGGGCCGAGAATAAGGCCGAGGATAAGCGCTCCTAGAGAAAACCCGGTGCGCTGGAGAATAATCGCGCCAAAGCCGAAAAGCAGGGCAATAAAGATATCGGTGATGGAGTTGTTCATGGCATAGGCGCCGAGGATGGAAAACAGGCTGACCACCGGGATCAACATTGATGTCGGAGTCAGGGATATGCGGGCAAAATAAGGCGCCATGAACAGGCCAAGAAGTAAGAATACCACGTTGGCGATAAACAGTGACAGGATGAAGGCATACGTCATCACGCCATATGTGGTAAACAACTCCGGTCCGGGAACCAGGCCATGAATAAGAAGTCCACCCAGCAGGGCAGCGGCAACGCTGTTTCCGGGAATGCCGAGGGTCAGGGTCGGAACAAGGGAGCCTCCGACACAACCGTTGTTTCCCGCTTCTGCCGCCGCAATACCCTCGGGACTGCCCTTACCAAATAATTCAGGTTCTTTCGAGCGACGCCGGGCAACATTATAGGAAACAAAGGCGGCAATGGTTGCCCCTTCACCCGGCAGAATTCCAATAACGGTACCAATGAGCGAGCCCAGACAGATGGGCTTGAAAATTCCTTTGGGAAGAGGTTCTCTTTTCAAGGCCTTGACCGCACTGACTTCACTAACGACCTCGTTTTCTCCAGTCAGTTCAAGCATCTGCGATATGGAAAACATGCCGATCAGGGCAGGCATAAAAGATATGCCGTCAAATAAGTCGGTTATCCCCATGGTATACCGAAGCATACCGGAAACCGGATCTGTGCCGACCACGGCAAGGACCAGTCCTAAAAATCCGGAAATCAACGCCTTGATCAGTCGGTTTTCATCATCGGCCATGGAGACGATACCGGCCAGGCCGAGCAGGGCCAGTAAAAAATATTCCGGCGGCCCGAAGGTCAATGCAAAGATAGCCAGGGCCGGCGCAATCAACAACAGAATCAACGTCGAAAAAACACCACCTGTAAAACTGGCCACAACAGAGACTTTCAGGGCCAACCCACCCTGTCCTTTTTGGGTCATGGGATATCCTTCCAGGGCCGTGGCAACGGCAGCAGGTGTGCCGGGAGTTCGCAGAAGAATAGCTGGAATTGACCCGCCATACATGGCCCCGCAGTACACCCCCCCCATGAGCAGAAGACCGGTAAGCGGTTCCAGGGCAAAGGTAACCGGGATAAGCAGGGCAACGGCCATGGTAGCTGTCAGACCTGGCATCCCGCCGACCAATACCCCTGAGGTTGTACCTATGAAGACGGCAAAAAGCGAGACCGGAGTAAGGAGTGCATGTAAGGCTTGAATGATCATACAAAAAACTTAAAAAATCGTACCTGCGGGCAAGGCAACCTGCAGCAGTCGGTCAAAAACCAGGTAAACGAAAAGTAGAACAGCAGCAGTGGACAGGCCGATGGTCAGAGGTTTTCTTCCGCCAAGTAAAAGCATGGCCGGCGGCAGGAATAACAATGAAGCAAGATAAAACCCTAAGGTGGACTGCAGGGCCGAATAGATGATAAGCATAATCAGCAGACCCCAGAATTGCACAGGTCTGGGAGCCAGGTCCATCTTTTTTGCTTCGGTTGGTTTGTTTTTCAGGGAAAAAAAGAGCTCCACCGCACAGAGCATGCCAAGAGCCACGCCCAGAAAACGAACGTACATGGCTGTGGATCCTTGAACCGTGGAAGGATAATTTGCAGTGCTGCGGTACAGCAGCACTGCAAGAATCAGGAAAGTGCTGAGCAGCAATAACTCAGCAATCCGTTTTGACATATTTTTTTACCAGGGATTTTGATCGTAAAATTTCTGGGTTTCAGCCTGGAGTTGAACCAGGTAAGCCCGATATTCAGGCCCGGTCATCGGCAGGCGGAACATAACCGCCTTGTCCGTATCTGCGATAAAGCCCGGATCCTTGTTCACCTTTTGCAGGAGATCGTCAAGTTTGGCCAGAATTTTTTTGTCGACCTTGGCCGGGGCGACAAATCCGCGGGTAGCCGTCATGCTTACGGGATATCCCTGTTCTTTGGCTGTTTTGACATCGGGGAGGATGTTTGAGCGTTCATCGGCAAGAATGGCGATGATCCGTGCCTTGCCCGCTTTATGCTGGGCCTGAAGCTGGGAAAGATTCATGAAACTGGCATCAATATGACCGCCGAGGATCATGGCCTTTTGTTCGGTGGAGCCTTTGGTGGGCAGCAGGTTGAATTGTACGCCGGTCTGCTGCTCAAACTTCTTAGCGGCAACAAAATCATCGGAACCAATACCGTTGACGGCAGCCGTCAAACTTTTTGCCTTGGCTGCAGCAATGAATTCCTTCAAATTTTTAATCGGGCTTTTTTCAGGAACAGCGACAATAAGCGGATCCTGCATGGCATTGCCCATGATGTGAAAACTGTCCAGCGTGTAATGGGCGCGTTTTGAAACAATATGGGCAACGAACTGGGTGGTAAACATCATGCCGATGGTGTAGCCGTCCGGCTTGGCCCTGGCTATTTCCTCAAACCCTTTCAACCCGCCGGATCCCCCGACATTTTTTATAACAAATTCCGCTTTGGGCCAGTAATTTTTGGCAGCCTTGATAAAAAGCCTGGCCGAGGTGTCAGTCGAGCCGCCGGCCTTGGAGGGCACGATAATATGGATTGGTTTTTCAGGGTATGCCGCCAGTGCGCATAACGGCATGACAAAGGCCATAATTACGGCAAAAAACAAAATTTTTCGCATGGAATACTCCTTCAAATTAGGTGTTAAAACAAACGGGATACACTTCTAACATAATAACGAATCATGAATAACGTTTTCTCGGTAAAACGTCAAAATAAAAACGAACGGTCCACTACTGATACCCTTGCGGGGTATCTTCCTGTCTGTGATCTGCATTGTCCCTGTTTTCCCCATCGTTTCTCGGATCATTCTGCTGCGTTTTAATAAATTTCCAATATGGTTTTTCGTTATTACAGAGGATTGCGGAGCAACAGTATGCTACAAAGTGGTGAAAATACTTGACGGGGACGCTTCCTTATGTAAGTATTCCTGATAAGCATATCAAATTTCCTTGATAGCGAACAGTCGTTCAACCCAAAAACTCTCTTTGTTTATGGCCGTAATCGGCCATGCCATATGGTTTTTTCCTTTGAAAAAACTTCAACAAATCACTTTTGAAACAGGGGGTGGAATGTGAAAAAACTGGTTATTCTTGGTGCGGGATGTGCGGGAACCATGGTCGCTAACAAGTTGCGAAAAAAGCTTGCCCGGAAGGAATGGTCCATAACGATCATTGACAAAGATGATAAACATATTTATCAACCCGGCCTGCTCTTTATCCCCTTTGGTATCTATCAGGCCGAAGATGTTGTCCGCAGTCGGAGTGAATTCATTGCCCGGGGCGTTACCTTTATTGTTGATGAAGTCATTGCCGTTGATACGGATAAGCAGGTGGTGGAAACCGCAA
>CAZURY010000277.1:0-3726 GCA_964623145.1 uncultured Desulfobulbus sp.
TACATCATTTCTCGTATCATGAATCCTTCTGTTCTCTCTGTGCATTTTCGTACAGGGCGACAAAGTTAATCGGCTCCATGAGAAAGGGCATAAAGCCACCGTCAACAGAAAGCTGGCTTGCTATCTGGCGGGTAAAGGGAAAAAGCATGAGCGGACAGTCAACTGCCATGACCCGCTGCAGGTGTTCTGCCGGGATATTTTTCAACAGGAAAACTGCGGCATGTTCAATTTCGATGATGAACATTACAGTATTATCCGAATTCTTATCCAGCACCTTGGCCGTCATATTGATGGTCACCTCAAAATGATCATCATCAACCTTCCGGTTACTCAGTTTCAAGTTGAAATCGACTTTGGGTTCCTGATTTCTTGCCAGAAAAATCCCGGGGGCATTGGGACTTTCAAAAGAAAGATCCTTGACATACATTTTCTGCATCCGAAAGACAGGCATCTCTTCAGCGTTTGTCTGTTCTTCACTCATCTCTTGTTCCTCTATTCAATAGTAAATTAGTTTGCCTCGTAAATGATTATCGCTAACCCACATATTTCACAAAGGTCGTCGCGAAACGCGAGAAAGTGCCGGAGATACGTCCATTCGCGCAGAAGATTGTCTGCAGGCATATTTCCGATATGTCGAAAACAATCTTCAAGAGAATGGGCTTAGATTCGGTGCTTTCTCGCGTTGCAGCAGGCCGCTTGTGAAATATGCGGGTCAACCTTACCATTTCAACTACAAACTGCTCAACCGCTTTTTTCAGCCAGGGTCTGTTTTAAAAACATACCTGTATAAGAATCGGGACAGGAAGCCACCTCCTCGGGCGAGCCGCAAACCACGATACGCCCGCCGCCATCGCCTCCCTCCGGACCAAGATCGATAACATAATCAGCCGTCTTGATCACATCAAGATTATGCTCAATGACCACCACGGTATTACCACTGTCAACAAGCCGTCCGAGAACCGTAAGCAAATGTTGAATATCCGCAGGATGCAGCCCTGTGGTCGGCTCATCTAAAATATAAAGGGTCTTGCCGGTTGACCGCCTGCTCAACTCCCTGGCCAGTTTTACCCGTTGCGCCTCACCGCCGGAAAGTGTGACCGAGGACTGGCCGAGGGTAATATATCCCAGGCCGACATCAAAAACCGTCTGCAGCCTGTTTTTTATCGGAGGAATATTCTGAAAAAAATCCAGCGCCTCCTCAACAGTCATGGCCAGGATATCAGCAATGTTTTTGCCTCGGTA
This sequence comes from uncultured Desulfobulbus sp., assembly GCA_964623145.1. Lineage (GTDB taxonomy): Bacteria > Desulfobacterota > Desulfobulbia > Desulfobulbales > Desulfobulbaceae > DRLX01. The sequence goes on from CAZURY010000277.1 coordinate 1,243, forward strand.
TTTAATCTCCAGAGTTTCCTGATTATACCTCTTCCCCAGACATCGTTCACAGGTCACATAAATATCAGGGAGAAAATGCATGGCGATTCTTATCACTCCGTCTCCCTCACAAGTCTCACATCGGCCGCCTTTAATATTAAAACTAAAACGACCGATCTTATATCCCCTGGCCCGGGATTCGGGTAATCGGGCCAGCAGTTCACGAATGGGAGTCAGCACCCCGGTGTAGGTTGCGGGATTAGACCTGGGCGTTCTGCCAATGGGGCTCTGATCGATATCAATTACCTTATCGATATTTTCCAGCCCTGTAATTTTTCCTTTGGCCCCCCACCGGCACCCTCCATCCTGAAAATATCGTCTGATCTCTTTAAACAGAGTTTCAATGACCAGCGAACTCTTTCCCGATCCTGACACCCCGGTCACGCACGTCATCACACCTAAGGGAAAACGAATCGTCACCTGCTGCAAATTGTTGACGGACGCATTCTTCACAACCAGGCCGGACGCCTTTGCTTTCTTTACCCGCCGTCTTTTTTTCGGTACTGCAATGGAAAGCCTGCCCGAAAGATAGGCGCCGGTGAGTGATTCCGGGCAATCAAGCAAACCGGCAACATTCCCTGAATAAAGAATTTCTCCGCCGTGAACTCCGGCCCCCGGCCCGATATCAAGCACATGATCGGCAGTGGCAATGGTGTCGGTATCATGTTCCACCACAATAACGGTATTGCCAAGATCACGGAGGCTGAGCAGAGTTTTGATCAACTTATTATTGTCCCGCTGATGCAGACCGATACTTGGTTCATCAAGGATATACAGCACCCCGGCCAGTCGGGATCCTATCTGTGAGGCAAGACGAATTCTCTGGGCTTCGCCACCGGAAAGAGTTCCGGCTTTTCTATCCAGTGAGAGATAGCCAAGGCCGACCCCCCGAAGAAAAGACAACCGCTCCTGGACCTCTTTTAAAATCGGCTGGGCTATAAAGGCTTGGCGGGGGTCGAACTTGATGGTATCAAGCTCGCAGATCAACTGGTCAATGGACAACCCCGTCATCTCCATTATTGACCAACGTCCAATTCGAACAGCCAGGGCTTCTGGTTTAAGCCTCGCCCCATGACACCCCGGGCAGGGCTGCTCGTTCATGAAACGACCAACTTCCTCCCGCACCCGGTTGGAACTCGTCTCCCTGAAAAGCCTGTTTAACCGGGGAATAATGCCTTCAAAGGGAATAGTTGAAACCAGCGTTCTCCGTCCCCGCTGGTGGTGAAATTCTATTTTCTCCCGGCCCGTGCCGTGCAGTATTTTCTTTTGTATATCTCCGGGCAACTCTTTAAACGAACTATTAAGATCAAAACCATAATGACGGGACAGAGCATCCAGCCACTGGCTTGAATAGGTTGCAAGCTTGCGCCGATTCCAGGGGGCAATCGCCCCCTCATTCAAGCTTATACTCTCATCAGGAACAACCAGCCGCTCATCAACAAACTGATTTGCGCCAAGACCGCTGCATACAGGGCAGGCTCCCTGGGGATTATTAAACGAGAACAACTGGGTGGACAAATTCGGTACCGATACACTGCAACGATGACAGGCCGCTGATTCACTAAACAACAGGTCTTCTCCGGTTTCAGGAAAATAGGTAAGCATGGTGCCTTCGCTTAACCTGACTGCAGTACTTACAGATTCATCAAGCCTTCTCCGCAATCCCGGTTTAATTATCAAACGGTCAACAACCACTTCTATAGTGTGTCGCTTATTCTTTTCCAGCGAAATATCAGCGGAAAGGGAGACAATCTCACCGTTAATCCGAACCCGGACAAACCCCTCTTTGCGCAACTGTTGAAAAATCTGCTCATGCCTTCCTTTTTTGCCAAGTACAACGGGGGCCAGCAGAATGATCTTTTCTCCGGTCGTCCGCTGCAGCAGGATGTCGACCATATCCTCAACGGACTGGGAACGAATGGGATCACCGCATTTTGGGCAATGGGGCTGACCGGCCCGGGCAAAGAGAAGTCGCAGGTGATCATAAATCTCCGTCACCGTACCTACTGTGGAACGGGGATTCTTACTGGTTGTCTTTTGTTCGATGGAAACTGCAGGAGACAACCCTTCCAGCAAATCGACATCGGGTTTATCCATCTGGCCCAGAAACTGCCGTGCATAGGTGGACAGGGATTCGACATATCGACGCTGCCCCTCGGCATAAAGGGTATCAAATGCCAAGGTTGATTTCCCGGAGCCTGACAAGCCGGTAAAGACAACCAGTTTGTTGCGAGGCAGATCAACGGAAATATTTTTCAAGTTGTGCATCCGTGCGCCACGAATGCGAATAACCTGTGGTTCCATAATAATGCGTTACAATTTTTATCCTTAATAGAACCTAAATTAAGCGTTTCACCCCATCTGCAACATTTTATAAAGAAAATCACTTGTAATCATTTATCTTTTGTTATTTGCAGGTAAGCGAGCCTGCGAGACTCCGGATGG
>CAZURY010000278.1:0-3725 GCA_964623145.1 uncultured Desulfobulbus sp.
AGTTTCTGCGTCAGGCAATTGCTGAAAATGATTTTCAAGCCAGAGGCGCTGAAATCAATGCCGATGAAATTTTTGTCTCCGATGGCGCCAAGTGTGATACCGGGAATATCCAGGAGCTTTTTTCACTCGATGCCCGGGTAGCCATTCCGGATCCGGTCTATCCCGTCTACCTGGATACCAATGTCATGGCCGGGCGTACCGGCTCTTTTGCCGATGGCCGTTACCAGGGAATCACCTACCTCGATTCCACCCATGCAAACAACTATGTCCCTGATCTGCCGACCTCGCCGGTCGACCTGATTTATCTCTGTTTTCCCAACAATCCCACCGGTTCGACAATCACCAGAGAACAATTGAAAGCATGGGTGGATTATGCGGCAGAACATAAAGCCCTCATTCTCTTTGACGCCGCTTATGAGGCCTTTATCCGTGATGATACCCTGCCCCATTCCATCTATGAGATTGAGGGCGCCCGGAAAGTGGCCATTGAGTTTCGCAGTTTTTCCAAAAACGCCGGTTTCACCGGCACCCGCTGCGCCTACACAGTTGTTCCTAAAGATTGCGTGGCCTATGATTTATCCGGTAACAGCCAGGCAGTGCATCCACTGTGGAACCGGCGCCACTGCACCAAGTTCAACGGTGTTTCCTATCCTGTGCAGCGGGCAGCCGAGGCGGTCTATTCGCAGGAGGGCAAGGAGCAGATTCGTGAGCTTGTCGGCTCGTATTTAAACAACGCCGACCTGATCGCCAAGGTTATCGGTGAGCTGGGTTTTGAGTATGTGGGTGGTGATAACTCACCCTATATCTGGATTCGCAGTGATCGGGATTCCTGGGAATTTTTTGATCTGCTGCTGGGCGAGGCCGGGGTGGTCTGCACGCCGGGCGCCGGCTTTGGCAAATGCGGCCAGGGATATATCCGCCTTTCCGCTTTTAACTCCCATAAAAATGTCGAACGAGCGATGGAGCGCATTCGTCAGGCATTGTAAGGAATGTTGTGCAAAAATATTCAGTTTGGCTGAGTTTGAGTGGTAATCAGAAAAAAACATTTCACCGCATTGACATTCTTCACAATCCGACCAATCTTTTCAACAAAGAGGAGATATCCGGAGCAGTGAACATCCGGGTACATTGTTAATTTTGAGGAGGTCTACGATGGCTGAGATAAAAAAGGTTGTTGTTCCGGTTGATTTTTCCAGTACCACCGGTAAAGTCGTTGATTATGCCATGTCGGTTGCCGACAAACTTGGCGCAGAGGTTTTATTTTTCCACGCGATCAACGATTTCCAAGGGTATGACATGATGCTGGTCCACCCCTCGTTTATAGGTATGACCAAAGATCTGGAAAAAGAATCCCGAGAACGGATTGCCTCCCTGGTCGACGAGTATAAAAAACGGGAATTCGGTGCCGGAGGTGACGTGGCAATCGGTGATGCCGCCGAAGAAATTATCAAATACGCCCAGGAACAGAACGCCGATATGATTATTATCGGTACCCATGGGGTCAAGGGCCTGGAAAAAATACTCATGGGCTCCACGGCTGAACGGGTCGTTAAAAATGCCCCCTGTCCGGTACTTATCTTTAATCCTTTTAAATAAATCGCTCCAGAGAGCAGGGTATACATACACCCTGTCTTCACAACGAAAAACGGCCGATGGATTGGGAAAACCAGTCCATCGGCCGTGTCAATCTTCATGCACGATGAAGGATATCAGCAACCGCCTATTCCTCAGGCGCCACCTTTGGCCGGGGCCTGTTTGTCGCCGGTAACGGCCGGCCCCATGATAGCGCTTCGCGCCACCTTAACGGTTACGTTGTCAGCTATTTCCAGGGTAACAGCGGTATCGGTCAGGCCGGTGACACGACCATAAAGACCACCGTTGGTGATGACCCGTTCTCCCTTTTTCAAGTTGTTCAGATACGCCTGATGTTCTTTGGCCTTTTTCTGCTGGGGCCGGATAAGCAGAAAATAAAAGACGACAAAGATGAGGATAAGAGGCACAAAGGATGCAATACCGCCGGCCGCGCCACCTGCCGCACCGCCCGCTCCCTGCGCAAAAGCAATTCCAGTCATTGAGAATTCTCCTGTTAAGATAAAAGTTCAGTGATTGTTTTCTGTTCACGTTGCAGATAAAAGGCCTTGCGGAATTCCAGAAACCGATCCTCGGTAACAGCCTGTCGTATGCCCGCCATTAAGGAACAGTAATAATGAAGATTATGGATACTGTTTAACTGGCAGGCCAACAGCTCATGGCTTTGAAAGAGATGCCGCAAATAGGCCCTGGAATAATGCCGACAGGTATAACAGTTACACTGTTCATCCACCGGTCGATGATCATCCCGATAACGACTGTTTTTTATAACAAGTCTGCCCGATGAAGTAAAGAGCATTCCATTTCTGGCGTTGCGGGTAGGCATCACACAGTCGAACATATCCACTCCCCGGAACACACCTTCCACCAGGTCTTCAGGAGTACCGACTCCCATGAGATAAACAGGATAATCACCGGGAAGATGGGGCACGGTTTCCGCAAGCATTTCCAGCATGAGTTCCTTGGGTTCACCAACGGACAGCCCGCCAAGAGCATACCCGTCAAAGCCGATATCAATCAGCTCCTCCACCGCCTGTTTGCGCAGATCCGGATACATGCCGCCCTGAACAATACCAAAAAGCAGCTGGCCGGTATCCGACTGGGTTTGACGGCATCTCCTGGCCCAGCGACCGGTCAGATCCGTAGCCCGCGCCGCTTCCTCTCGGTCGGCCGGATAGGGAATGCAGGTATCCAGCGCCATCATAATATCGGAACCCAGGGCTTCCTGCACATGAATGGCATCTTCCGGTCGAAGGAAAAGTTTTGCCCCGTCAAGATGAGAACGAAACCCGGCTCCCTCTTCAGTTATCGTTGCCAGATCCTTAAGGCTGAAAATCTGAAAACCGCCGGAATCGGTTAAAATCGGTCGGTCCCAGTGCATGAAACCATGCAGGCCGCCAAACTCCCGAATCAACCTGTGGCCTGGCCGGATAAAGAGATGATAGGTATTGCCAAGGATGATCTGCGCCCCAAGATTCACCAACTGCTCGGGAATCACACCCTTGACTGTGGCCTGGGTCCCCACAGGCATGAAAACCGGTGTCTGGATAGTGCCATGCAACGTGGCAACCTCGCCGCATCGGGCACGGCATTCACTTGATGCCGCCTTCCGGGTAAATGATGAATCCGTCATCGAATGCTGATCACCTTGAGAGTATAGCCAATGGATTGTCCAGCAAGAAAATGATTAAAATCCACCACCGCGCATTTTTCTTTCAACTTGACGACAACCCCATCTATCTGTTCACCATTTGGCCCTTCACCCCGTATAGTCGCCCCCTCTTTCCAGGCATCTGCGGGCAGGTGATCCCTGGGAATCTCAAAAAAAGCCTCGGCAAGAGAAAGTCCATAGCCTTTTTCGGGTGGCAGGACACCGGTTCGTTCCTCGCCTTCAGACATGCCCGCCAGTACTTCCTCGAGACCGGGCATAAGTTCACCTGAGCCAAGCGTGTATTCAAGCGGTTCTTCATCAAGATTTGATTCAATCACTTCCCCGTCCGTACGGGTCAGGGTGTAGTGTAAAGAGATTATTTGTCCATCTTCAATCATGAGTTATTCCTTCATTTAAAATCTAGCCCGCATATTTCACAGGTAAGCGAGCCTGCGAGACTCCGGGTAAGCGAGCCCGAAGTCTT
>CAZURY010000279.1:0-3714 GCA_964623145.1 uncultured Desulfobulbus sp.
CTGGGCGGTTCTGCCGGTGGTATTCAAATAACAATTGCCGGTCCGGGCGGGAGGCAGATCCTGGTTCAGACATCTGCAGGCCTTCTGTTTAATTTGACCAAGGTCAGCGCTTCCGGATCCGAGCTGAGTGCTGATTCCCGTGAATGGGCATGCCTGAAAGACAATATTACGGGATTGATCTGGGAGAAAAAGACAAGCGACGGCGGTATGCATGATCAGCGGGACTCCTTTGCCTGGTATAATACCGATCCGGCATCCAATGGAGGGGCTGAGGGGTTTGCTGATAACAGTGGCGCAACCTGTGATGGATATGTTGCCGGAGACCCGTCAACCTATTGTAACACCCAGGCATTTGTCCGGCGGGTGAATACCACCGGCTATTGCGGTTATAAGGATTGGCGCATGCCGACGGTTGAGGAGCTCGAGGGAATTGTTTCGTTAAACAGGGTTGCACCTGCCATTTATCGTGGGTTTTTTCCCCGCGGCACAGCTCAGGCTGTTTGGACGGCATCTGTCATTCCACGGTATCCGGGTTTTGCCTGGCATGTTTACCTTAATGACGGCTATGCCCATGGAATTGATCGAAGCGGTAATCTGCCGGTTCTTCTGGTCCATAACGGCCAAAACTAAGTCTCCATTATTTGACGTAAACCAGTCGCTTCGTTAACGAAAGCCCAACGATGCCTACGGAGGGAACACGATGGACGGACACTTTACCCGTATAGAAAACAGGCAGGCACGACCTTTCTGCTTTTTTTACCTTATTTTCAGCTTAAGCATACTTGTTGCAACCCTTCTGCTTGCCGACATTTCCATGGCCGCCGGCCTTCGGGTACTTGGGGTGCAGAAAAGCGGGACAATCAGCCGCCTTGCTGAATACCGCTGGGTAATAGAAGAAGACGCGACCTATCATGTCGTCCCCGGCGACCGGGTTGCCACCCCCCTTGCCGTTCAGTTTCATCGCAGCTACATGCCGGTTGTTGCCCAGGGTGACAACAGCACGCCTCTGCCCACTCTTGATCCGGCAAAGAGATACTATGTTTCGGTCATTCCCAAGGCGGCGGGGACCTACAGTGTCGGCGGAGCCTCCCTGGTTGGTGATGGCAGAGTGACGGTGTATCTTAATCAGTTACCCCTGCCGACAGCCCAGATTACGGTATTTATCTTTCAGGATATCAATCCTATTAATAATGCCTTTGACGGGGGTGAATTAGGTCTCGCCGGCTTCAGGATTAAACTGGAAGATGCCGGGGGCCGCTATGGTATTTCAGCCGGAGAACAGATGGCTGATGCCTTTGGCAATCCTTTGGGTACGCAATACCTTAAGACTTGTGATGAATTCGGTCAGAACCCGGGTTCGGGAACCTCTGGCTGTCTGGATGCCGACGGCGCACCGATAATTGCCACCGATGCCGGGGGCAATCCCATTGTGGAGCCGCTGATTACCGGTCCGGATGGACGGTTGACCATTAAAAATCTGGCGCCGGGTAAATATGGGATTATTGCTATTGCACCCAATGCCGTGGAGAACCCGCCCGGTTCCGGTAACTTTGTCGGCACCAACTGGGTGCAGACCTCAACCATTGAGGGAACCAAGGTTATCGATGTCTGGGCCAAGGCCAATGAACCACCGTTTTTTCAGGAATTCGGCGCGCCCGGTCCGCACGCTTCCATCGGTTTTGTGCCGGCTGGTCCCAATAAACCTTTTGTTGATACAACCGTACTTGCCGGAAGCGCTACCATCACTGGTCAGGTCGTCAATCTGCATCTTTCCAGACCGCCGGCCACGGCCTTTTTCAACGGCGCCCCATTTGTCCATACAACACCCTGGGTCGGTTTAAATCAGGGTGGCGCCGGTATTGGTCGGGGAATTTACGCCGCCCGGGCAAACAGCGACGGCACCTTCACCATCCCCAACGTTCCCGATGGCAGTTACCAGCTGGTGATCTGGGACGATTCCCTAGATGTTATTTTTGCTTTCCATGGCGTGACCGTCACCGGCGGGGCCGCAGTTGATCTTGGAGAAGTTCCTGTTTTTCAGTGGTTTGCCCGTGTGGAAAACCATATCTATAATGATGTCAATGAAAATGGTTTCCGGGATGCCGGCGAAGAGGGCATCCTTGGGCAGGCAGTGAATTTACGCTGGCGCGACGGTTCCTTGTATCAATCTTCTCCGACAGACAGTGAAGGGTTCGTTCCCTTTGATCAGGTATTTCCGTTTTTTGCCTGGTTGGTTGCCGAGGTTGATTTTGCCCGTTTCAAGGCCACCGGCCTGACGGTTACCATTGATGATGGCGGTCCCATTGACAGTGGTGATCCCTGGTCCTGGGAGGGGATATTGAATCCCCAGCCGCAGGGTGTACCTCTTGACCCCGACAGTGCCGTTGTGACGGCCAAATATCGAACAGAACTTGGTCCGGTATTGACCCAGGGTTTTCAGGCTTTTCTTGGCCAGACCCATGTCTTTGAATGGGGCAAGAAACCCTATGGGCCTGGCGAAAACGGAGGTATTTCAGGGATCGTCTACTATGCCGTGACCAGGGCCGAGGATAATCCGGAACTGGCAGCCGCTGAACCCTGGGAACCAGGTATTCCTTCGGTACAGGTGAATCTGTATGCCTATGACCAGAGTCAGCCGGGGTTTAAGGGTGCGCTTTTAAACTCCACCCTTACCGACAGCTGGGACAACGATCCGCCGCAAAATTGCCAGTATGGGGCCAATGCGGGCAGCGGTACCGATGATCCCTTTGTTTTACGAGGGGTACCCACGGACTGCTATGATGGCTTAAGAAACTGGAACCAGGTACGGCCGGGTGTCTTTGACGGTGGCTATGCCTTTGATTCCATTATTGACCCGCAGACGTCGGCGCTGGTCAGTCCCATTCCACCGGGACGCTATATTGTCGAGGTCGTGCCTCCACCGGGGTACCGGGTGATGCGTTCCCAGGATAAAAATGTCGATTTCGGTGATACCTATGTTCCCGGCACGCAACTGCTGCCCCCGGAATGCGTGGGTGATACCTATACGGTCCCGGCCGAACTGAATCTTTTTCCCGGAGTTCCGGCAGCCTTTGCCGGCCAGAGTCTGCCCGGCTGTGAGCGCAGACTGGTGTCGCTTGTTGGCGGAGCCAATGCGGCTGCAGATTTTATGCTCCTGACAGATGCCCCTGTGGCCGGTCATATTATCGGGTTTATTCTTGATGACACGGCCAATGAGTTTGATCCCAATTCACCGCAGTTTGGTGAAAAATTTGCTCCCCCCTGGCTGCCTATTTCCATCCGGGACTGGACCGGCCGCATGATTGGTTCAACCTATTCCGGTGAGTACGGGGTCTATAATGCCCTGGTGCCTTCAACGTACTCGGCAAATCTTCCCAAACCAAGCGGCATGTCGCCCAACATGCTCACCACCTGCATGAATGATCCCGAAGCCGATACCGTTGGCGGTTTTTATAATCCGCAGTATTCAACTTTTTGTTACACCCTGCAGTATATGCCGGGAACAACAACCTATCTTGATACTCCTGTGGTTCCGGTTTCCGCCTTTGCCGGTGCGGATCAGTTCCCGCTTGACTGCGAGTTTCCTGAGCACACGCCAAGGATCCGGACGGTGAGTTCCAGTGATGCTCCCGGTCCATATCTGGCAAGTGACAGCGGTACACTGACCATCACCTCGATGGGCAGTGTTTCTGTCCCCAACCCAATATATGACGG
>CAZURY010000280.1:0-3712 GCA_964623145.1 uncultured Desulfobulbus sp.
TATATAGAGGGAAATTTACAGGGACAGGGACGAAAAATTGGTATTATTGTCGCCCGGTTCAATTCATTTATCTGTGAAAAACTGTTGGAAGGGGCGCTCGATTCTCTGGTACGTTCCGGAGTTGATGACGGGGAAATTGATGTGGCCCGGGTGCCCGGCGCCTTTGAAATTCCGCTTATTGCGCAAAAAATGGCTCGTTCCGGCAAATATGACGCGGTAATCTGTCTGGGCGCTGTTATTCGCGGCGCAACGCCCCATTTTGACTATGTTGCCGGTGAAGTGGCTAAAGGAACGGCCCAGGTTATGCTTGATACCGGTGTACCTGTTCTTTTTGGAGTGTTGACCACGGAAACCATTGAACAGGCAATTGAACGCGCAGGGACCAAGGCCGGGAACAAGGGGTCTGATGTGGCCATTGCCGCTCTTGAGATGATTAGCCTTATGGAAGGTATCGGCTGATAGCCGACCGGGAGCTGGTTTCATGGGATTACGGAGGAAATCACGCGAACTGGCGCTCCAGTTTTTTTACGGCCATGATTTTCAGGGCAGGTCCTGTGATAAAGAGGCCCTGAAAGATGAATTTGCGGCTTTTACCGCCAATTTTGATACTGGAAAAAAAACCCTGCCCTACACAGAGCAGATCATCATTGGTTTATGTGATCACCTGCAGGATGTCGACGAACTGCTTGCCCGGCACGCTCATAACTGGCGGATCGAGCGAATGTCGGCTGTGGATCGAAATCTTTTGCGCATTGCAGCGTGGGAGATGTTGTACAATGATGATGTCCCGACCCAGGTCGTGATCAATGAGGCATTGGAAATCGCCAAACGTTATTCCTCCCCCGATGCCGTTGGTTTTATCAATGGCATTCTGGATGCTCTGCAAGCCGGCGCCGGTATGACCTGATTGTTTCTCCTTCCGATCTTCCTGTCTGTAAACTGCCGGCGGGCGAAGACCTCCGGAGTATACTCGACCCTTGCCGGTTGAGGCGCTACGTCAAAGAACAACCCCTTTTCCCCTGCCATGCCTTCACGCAAGAAAAAACAAAACCAGCATCAATTTGGCCAAGAGGTTCGCGCAGTTTTTTTTCTTTTTCTGGCCTTGTTTCTTTTCCTCTGTCTGGTGAGTTATTCTCTTCCCCTTGTTGTCGATAAGGGCCCGGATCTACAGCAGCCGACAGAAAACTGGTGTGGCTCATTCGGCTTTTATGTTGCCTATTATCTGTTTTCATTCCTTGGATTAACTGCTTTTTTTCCGGTCCTGCTCCTCTTGTACCTGGGAGTAACATCACTGTTTCCCGGTTCGGTTGTCAGCCGGTTGCCCTTTATTATGGTCGGTATTACGGGGTTGTTGATTTCAACTTCGGGTCTGCTTGCAACCGTAAAAGAGATTATTTTTTCTCCTCAATATATTGCCCCTGGCGGCTATCTCGGAAATTTTGTATGGGGGTTGATCGGGCCGGTTCTCGGCCATATCGGTTCCGTTCTGCTCCTCCTGCTGCTGTTGATTTTTTCATTAATGGCTTCCGTCAGGTTTTCGCCTGTACAGACAATGGGATTTTTTTTCGGCAAGGCAAAAGATGTCGGCGGCAGTCTCGGGAGGCGAGCCGTACAGTCATCGGAGAAAAAACAGCGAACAAGGCAGGAGCCGGTTGTTCAAAGCAGTGGACCGGTTATTGCCCCGGCAGATCCACTCCCGGTAACCAGGCCACTTGTTCACGAACCGGTTTCCCGCGAGATGGAAGCCGAGCCTGAACCCGGAGAGTTCATGCTCAAACCGGTTGCCGGCGGCGATTTCCAGCTGCCGCCTCTTTCATTGCTGGAAAAGAAGACGGGAAAACAGCCGCAGGTTGATAAAGAACATTTTTACCAGGTCAGTAAGATTCTTGTCGCCAAATTACGGGATTTTGGTGTTCAGGGAACGGTGGAGGGGATTTCCCCGGGCCCGGTGGTTACTACCTATGAATTTGCTCCGGCAGCAGGCGTGAAAATTAATAAAATTGTCGGTCTTTCCGACGACATTGCCATGGCGCTCAAGGTAGACCGTGTCCGTGTCGTTGGTTCTATCCCGGGTAAAGCAGCTCTTGGCATAGAGATTCCTAATCCGGTTCGTAAAACCGTTTTTTTAAGGGATATTCTTTTGGCAGGCGAATACAGAGACTCTGATTCGCTTCTCAGCCTGGCCCTTGGTTTTGACGTTGTCGGCCGGCCGGTTATTTCTGATCTTGCCCGCATGCCGCATCTTCTCATTGCCGGAGCTACAGGCGCCGGTAAGTCGGTAGCCATCAATGCATTTATCGCCTCGATTCTTTTCAAGGCCACCCCGGAGGATGTCCGCCTGTTGATGATTGATCCCAAGCGGATTGAACTTTCGGTCTACGAAGGCATACCCCATCTTCTGCATCCTGTGGTGGTTGAACCGAAGATGGCCAGCCGGGCATTGCTCTGGGCTGTACGTGAAATGGAACGTAGATATCGGTTGCTTGAAGAACTGCGCGTCAAGTCTTTTGATTCCTATAACCAGGTGGCCGAAGAAAAGCTGCCCTATGTGGTCATTATAGTTGATGAGCTGGCCGATCTGATGATGGTGGCCTCCAAGGATGTCGAAACATCCATAGCCAGGCTTGCGCAGATGGCTCGTGCTGCCGGTATGCATATTATTCTTGCAACCCAGCGACCTTCGGTGGATGTCCTGACCGGACTGATTAAGGCCAATTTTCCGACTCGAATTTCCTTTAAAGTTTCTTCTAAAGTCGATTCCAGAACTATTTTAGATGGCTCGGGTGCGGAGCATTTGCTCGGTATGGGAGATATGCTGTTTCTGCCGCCTGGAGCTGCAAAATTACAGAGGATCCATGGTGCATATATCTCTGAGCAGGAAACAGAAAAATTAATAGCCTGTTTGAAAGAGCAGGGCGCTGCTGAGTATGATGAATCGGTCATGCAGGTTGTGGAAGAAAGCGGGGCAGGAACAGATGAAGAGGACCGGGAATATGATGCTAAATACGATGAAGCCGTAGCAGTGGTGACGGAAACGGGGCAGGCGTCAATCTCCATGGTTCAGCGAAGGTTGCGGGTCGGATATAACAGGGCTGCTCGCATGATTGAAATGATGGAAAAGGAAGGCATTGTCGGACCCGCAGATGGGTCACGACCACGAGAAGTTCTGGCCAGGAGAAGTTATGATGGCTAGGCCGATGCGTTGTCGGTTCATTGATTATAAGGGCATTTCCACCTGGATGTGCGCTTGTATCTGAATTGGCGAATCTTCGGCTTTTTATGAGTATTTCTGATGGGTCTCTTAAGAATTTCTGAGAAGGTTTCCTTTGACGATTTTGCTTGACATTGACGCCCTTACAAATTAAATGTTTCAGTCGGTTGTAAATGAGTGATTGTTCATTTTTTCCTTGACGGATAATTGATAAAAAAAGGTCAAGGATAACAAGAGGTTGCTCCTTTTGGCCAATGGTCACTCCGTCTTATGATTACGATGTGGTATTTGCTGCATCCGGGACGGGTTGATTATGTTAAGGAAGCTGAGGTTAATTGGTTCCGCATGAGCGGTGCCATAAAGGAAAATCCAAGTGAGGAGGTAGTTTAATGCCAAGTTACGTAGATCCTTCAAAATGTGATGGTTGCAAGGGCGGCGATAAGACGGCCTGCATGTACATCTGTCCGAACGATCTGATGGTTCTCAATGTTGAGGAGATGA
>CAZURY010000281.1:0-3709 GCA_964623145.1 uncultured Desulfobulbus sp.
TTTTAACCGATATGCTCCAGAATAATTTTTAAAATTCTTCGTACCGGTTCCGCTGCTCCCCAGAGTAATTGATCCCCGACGCTGAAGGCGCTGAGATATTGAGGGCCAAGGTTCATCTTGCGCAAACGACCCACTGGAATATCCAAGGTGCCGGTTACCCGTGCCGGTGTCAATTCTTTCAAGGTTTCTTCTTTGTTGTTGGCAACCAGATACACCCAGTCATTCTGATTTTTGATAGCGGCTTCAATATCGGCAAGCGGTACGTCCTTGTTAAGCTTAATGGTATAGGCCTGGCTGTGACATCGCATGGAACCGACCCGGACGCAGCAGCCGTCAATGGGAATAGGGCTGTCCTCCCGGCCAAGTATTTTGTTGGTTTCACTGATACCCTTCCACTCTTCCCTGGTTTGACCATTTTCCATTGCCCTGTCGATCCAGGGAATCAGGCTGGCTGCAAGAGGAGCGCCAAAATTTTCAGTGGGGAAGGCCGGGTTGCGCAGCGTATTGATAACATTACGATCTATATCAAGAATGGCCGTTGCCGGAGTATCAAGCAGATTTTCGCAATTTTCGCCAATGATGCGCATCTGGTTGACAAGTTCCCGCATATTTTTAGCTCCGGCTCCGGAAGCCGCCTGATAGGTCTGCGAGGTTACCCATTCCACCCAGCCCTGCTGAAAAAGACCGGCAAGTCCCATAAGCATAAGCGAGACCGTACAGTTGCCACCGATATAATTTTTAATTCCCTCGGTAAGCCCCTGGTCGATAACTGAGCGATTAACAGGATCAAGAACAATGATGGAATCTTTTTCCATGCGCAGCGTAGAGGCTGCATCAATCCAGTAGCCCTGCCATCCAGCCTTTCTTAATTCGGGATAAACCGTTGAGGTATAGCCGCCTCCTTGACAGGAAAGAAGGATGTCATTGGTTTGAAGCAGGTTGATTTCAGTGGCATCCAGCAGGGTATATGTTGAGTCTTCAATTGTTGGTCCATCCTGACCAGCTTGAGATGTGGAAAAAAAAGTAAATTCACAATCTTTAAAATCATTTTCTTCTCGCATTCTTTCCATAAGAACCGAGCCAACCATACCCCGCCATCCAATTATGCCTACTTTTCTCATTCGGTTTTCCGTCCGTTAATCATTATAATTAGTTAAATGCTCAGTAGTATCAGCAGATTCATTTACGAACATATCCTAAAGCGGGGTAATATTTTTTTTAGTATAAATAAATAGTTGGGAAACAATACCCTGCTCTTTTGCATCCGCAAAAAAAAACAATATACACGGTTATGGTACGAGTTTCAAAAAATTATTTCAGTCGTAGATAATGTGTCAGTTCCCTGGCAATCAGCGGCGCAACGGAATAGATCTCCAGAAGGTCATCATCCTGTCGACCCGGGTAAGTGTCTGCACCGATGATACGTGATATACCACCATCGGAGAATCGATCCCGGGCATTTCCGGCCAGAACAAGGTGCGTTGCCATGACAAGGACGTCAACAGCACCCGCTTCATAGCATCTATCAACGGTCTGCAGCATTGAGCCTCCAGTGCGGATCATGTCATCACAAATGATTGCTGTCCGTCCCTTGACAGCGCTGGACAGCTGGCCGACTATCGTATGATCGATATCATAACGATCTTTGTTTGCTGCAGTATGTGGACAGTCAAGCAGGCCGGCGAGTCGGGCCACCCGTTTTGAAAAGCCGTAATCAGGGGAAACCAGGACGTAATCGGCGACATGCAATTGCCTTATTTTGTCTACGGCCAGTTCCTCCGTCCAGATGTGTCGGGTACGGATTTCACCGGCATGGGCATGGAGAACCGCTTCGGAATGGAGATCGATAAAAGCCACATAATCAGGTCGCGTCCGAAAAATCTGGCGGGTACGGGTGATTCCCTTTGGAATCTCCCCTGATTCAGGCTTTGCCCGCTCCATGGTAGAGTATCCAAGGTAGGGAATGACCACATTAACACTGGCCGCATTCCAGTATCGACAGCCGGCTATCAGGTCGACAAGCTCCTGGTGTGAGCCGTCATCGGGCGTTGAAGCGATTAGTATTACATCTCTGCCGGAGACATCGCAGGGAAAGGCGTGGTATATTTCACCATCGGCAAATATTTTAGTGGTTATTGCCGTCAAGGGAACTTCAAGCTCGTCCGCTACCCGCGTTGCCAGATCCTTAGTCCTTCTGTTGGATATAAGGAGGATATTGTCGCGCGAAATATGTTTCATTCTTCGTCAAGAGCAGTGACAATAGCGTCACCCATGGCTGCAGTCCCAACAGTGGTGCAGCCTTTGGTGGAAATATCAGCCGTCATTATACCCCTGTCCAGGGTCTTGGCAACGGCTTGTTCTATGGCCATTGCTGCTTTATCCTGATTTAGACTGTAGCGCAACATCATAGCCGCAGAAAGGATCTGGGCTATCGGATTGGCAATGCCCTTTCCTGCAATATCAGGGGCGGAACCACCGGCAGGCTCAAAAAGCCCGAAGTTGTCTGAATTAAGGCTGGCTGAGGCCAACATGCCCATGGAACCGGTGAGCATCGCTGCCTCATCAGAGACGATATCGCCAAACATATTACCGCAGAGCAGGACGTCAAATTGCTGCGGCCGGCGAACAAGTTGCATGGTGGCATTGTCAACATAGATGTGGTCAAGTTCCACATCGGGATAATCAGCGGCGATTTCACTGACAACTTCCCGCCACAGCACCATGGTGGTCAGGACATTGGCCTTATCTACAGAGGTAACCTTTTTCCTTCGTACCCGGGCTGCCTCAAAGGCCATGCGGGCGATGCGCTCAATTTCGGAGCGTTTATAAACCATCGTATCCCAAGCTTTCTCTTCTTTACCGCTCCCTTCTCTGCCTTTGGGCTGGCCGAAATATATTCCGGAGGTCAGTTCACGTACGACGAGAATATCAAAACCATTGCCGACTATATCAGGACGGAGGGGGCAGGCGGCGGCAAGCGATTTGAATACCTGGGCAGGCCGCAGGTTGCAAAAGAGATCATAATGCTTTCTTAAGGGGAGTAATGCCGCGCGTTCTGGCTGCTCTTCAGGGGGCAGGCTTTCCCATTTAGGTCCTCCAACCGAACCAAAAAGGATAGCATCGGCAGCGGTACAGGTATCCAATGTTGATTGAGGTAAGGCATGGCCATGGTTATCAATGGCGATTCCTCCAACATCGGCTTCCACGTAGCTAAGCGTAAAATCAAATTTTTTTTGTATTGTATCAAGTACTTTAATGGCTTCTGCCATTACCTCGGGACCTATCCCGTCGCCAGCCAGTAGAGCAATTTTTTTTCTCATGATATCCCTTTAACTCTTTATAATATCAGCATTTGGATACAATCGTTATACAGCTGATTGTTCCGTCAAGATAACTGTAAATAACATAGTGTAATTTCAATCCTTTTTGTAATAAAAAGAAAGGGTCAATGCAAGAGTATTCCCCGTATCATTACACAGCACTGCAGCTTTTATGGACTCCGTCTCTTATCTTGTGGATTTGGTTGATATAACTGGAGTTTAGAGTTTCACGGCCCGACACGCCGGACCGTGAAACTCTAAACTCCAGTACAAGGAAAAAAACGGTAAAAAATAACCCTCTCCGAAACTATGATTTAACCACTTTTTAGTGGCTCCATTAGCCCGATCATGGGTGGCTCTTTTAAGGCGGTCAGTGACAAATACCAAGG
>CAZURY010000282.1:0-3696 GCA_964623145.1 uncultured Desulfobulbus sp.
TATGGTTATTTGATATTGTTTCGAATTTGGTATTTCTTATTTCGAATTTTCCGGTTTATCCGGGTTAGGTAGATTCAACAAGGGCAGTCAACAGGTGTTCTGCTTCCCGCTTCTCCGGAGCAAGGACATCCTTTCTCTTTATCAACCTGTCGAGTACCCTTCTTGCCTGATTAGTTTTTCCCAGAGCGGAAAGAATTCCGGCGTGCAGAACCATCGCCTTTACATGGGTGCGGGAAAGTCGTAAGCTTCTTTCCACTGCAGTTAATGCCTCCTTCTGGCGACCGGCGGACACCAGGGCCCGTGCATAGCGATACCAGGAATCACACTCGGCCCCGTCAAGCGACAACGCCTTTTCCAAAAGGAGAAAGCCGGCCTCCTCCCCTTCACCTTGTTCAACGTAGAGCAAACCCAGCATACTCATACTTTCAACATCATTGGGATGAAGTTGCAAGGCACGTTGCAGAGCTTTCATTGCCTTTACCTTCTGCCCGGTTTCAGCATATGCTTCACCCGAGAGTCGGTGGAGGAGCAATTGGCCATCGCTGTTCGCATCCTGCCTCCACCTCTGCAGAATCGGTAATGCCTCCTGATAGCGCCCCATCCGACAATAGAGACGGCTTAATTGACGATAAATATCTATGCCATCCATACCTGAATGATAGTGGACGGCACAAGCCTTCTCAAAATGCTCCAGGGCGACAACGTCATTTCCCTGCTGTTGATATGCATATCCCAGATTAACCAACGCCATATGATTATCAGGTTCCTGTTCCAAGACCTGATTAAATGATTCAATGGCATCATGGATCCGGTTCATCTCCATCAAGGCAACGCCAAGACTGTTCAACAGATTATTTTCTCCGGGCTTCAGCTGAAGCCCCAGCGAATATTCTCGAACAGCCTGGCGAAAATCACCCTCATCAAAATAACGATCCCCACTGATGTTTAAACTTATGTGATCAAAAACCACGACCCGGCTTGACTCATAAAACGATGCATGCAGTAATGCCTTATGACAGTTTCTAACCATGTCGGTTTTAGTATAGCTTAAACAGGGATATTGGCAAATTCCTGCGGAAACAGAAGCGCCGGAATTTTGTAAACAGGCAGCTATTTCTTTTACTCGGGAGGAATGTCGCGATGGGACGGATTCATTGAAAAAAACAAAAATCAAATCCTCATCCACAGCAACACATTGCTCCTGCTCTAAAAGCAACGGGGCAAGTATTGTTGACAGGGCCAGGGAGCTCTTGCCGTGGACATCACGGGAAAAAAGGGACAGGGTAAATTTATCCTTCCCGCGCCACAGGCTTCGCAATTTCTGCAATACTTTCTTTTCCGGAAGGGAAAATGGATGAAGAGCATCCTCGCTTAATATATCTGCGTCACAAAGGCCAAAAGGTCCTCTTCGTTCTGCAACGGCAAGTACTTCTAAAAGATCTTCGACAAGGGTATGTTTTCCTACTTTTTTCGATCTCATAGACGAGAAGGCAACATGCACCTTTTGCAGCCCTTCCCGCTTAAGATATTTCTGTAACTGGTGAGCATAAACAAGGCGTTGTCTCTTACCACTACATTCAACAACAAGTCCAAACAGCCCCTGCCCCAGAAAAAACAATGCCTTGTTGTCCGTTGCAGAAAGAAGTCGGGCAAGATATTTGATTTTTCTGAAAATCCCTTTATTTGATCGACGGATAAAATGGAGACTGATCAAGTAAAGTGCATTCCGGTCGTTGCCGTCGGATACTGATTCCAAAAAACAGTCCAGGGCACGAGAATTATATAATTCTGTTTGCGGATCAATATAAACCTGACGGACCACCTTAAGATGTCTGTACACCATGGCTTGAAATGATTTCAGCCAGTCGAAAGAAAATTTTTTCAATATTGCCGAATCAGCATCATAAAAAACAAAAACGGCCTCTTGTCCACCAGCAAGAAGAAGGGGGCAGAAAAGAGCGCCTGCACTATATCCGGGGACAATGGACTGATCAGTATTTAAAAGAAGGCGGCGAACCCGGGTCGGAAGATCAGGATACGCTGAAAATGAAATTTTCCTGTTGGTCTGCCAGAGACAAACTGCTGTGGGCACGGGGAATAACCGCCTGACCTCCTGCTCAAAAACAACGGCAAGTAGCGAGCAATCCTTTACAGTTAAAAGTTGCGACTGATTGGCGTACATTCAATCCGGAGGTCAGGAAAAAATACCCAGCAGGGTTTTATGAAGGAGCGGAATTTCATCATCGGCAACAGTCCGCATGTCCAGAAGCAGACGATTGGCCTCAATACGCCCTATTACTGGAATTTCATAGTTGCGTAATGCCAGCTCCAATCGATTAACGGCCATCTGGAAAGGTTGGATTGCAACAGCCCTGCTCTGCAAATTCTGCTCAGGCATTGCTCCACCGCCGACACGGGAAACCGAATCAATAACAGAAAATGTACAATGGGACTTCAAGTCTCTCTTGAGAAGCCGTAACAGACGCCGGGCTCTTTTATTAACCATCTCAATGGGAGCGGAAATCATGGCAAGGGTGGGGATGGTCGTCAGGGCTTTATGTTCATCACGATAAAGCCTCAAAATAGACTCAAGACCTGAAAGGGTGAATTTATCTATTCGCAGCGCCCTGTTAAGCGGATTTTTTTTAATTTTTTCAATTATTTCCTTTCGGCCTACAATCACTCCGGCCTGAGGTCCGCCAAGCAATTTATCACCACTAAACGTCACCACGTCAACGCCGGAGGCAATTACCTCCTGTACTGTCGGCTCTTTCATAAGGCCAAAACGACTGAGATCGACAAGACAACCGGAACCCAGGTCCTCAACCACGGGAATATCGTGTTCCCTGCCAAGGGCAACCAATTCTTCATTACCGACCTCTTTCGTGAATCCAATGATTCGGTAATTGCTGCAATGCACCTTAAGAAGCAAGCCGGTATCATCACTTAATGCAGCCTGGTAGTCATGCAGATGGGTCCGATTAGTGGCGCCAACCTCAACGAGTTTTGCACCGCTCCTGCGCATCACATCAGGGATGCGAAATGACCCTCCGATTTCAACAAGCTGTCCCCTTGAGACGATAACTTCCCTATCCTTTGCAAGTGTTTCAAGGACAATCAAGACGGCGGCCGCGTTGTTATTAACAACAAGACCAGCCTCTGAACCTGTGAGTTCACAGAGCAGCTCCTCAACAAGACTGTAGCGGCTGCCTCGTTGTCCTGTTTTAAGATCAAATTCAAGGTTGGAGTAACGGGATCCGGCATCATAGATTGCATCCATGGCACTGCTCGGCAGCAGGGAACGACCAAGATTAGTGTGCACTATCACTCCTGTACCGTTAATAACACGACGAAATCGAACCATATCGCTTTGCAGAATGTAGCGAATCATTGCCGGCAGCAGTTGTGTAAGCGAAAGATCACTTTCAACAAGGGTTTCTTTATTAAGTATACGCTGCCGCAGCTGATCAATAAACTCTCTGACGTTGAGTTTAAGGCTACGTTGAGGAACAGACTGAAGACTTTTTTCTGCTGTAAGAGCAGCAAGACAGTCATCAATTTTCGGAAGCCGACGAAGTAACTGTTGCTGACTTGAGTCAGGCTTTTTACCTGGTGACGATTGAATACCCATAAGTCCTTATATGATATATAGAAATATCAAGCCTGGCGAATTATCGTTACTGCCAATAGTTTGAT
>CAZURY010000283.1:0-3687 GCA_964623145.1 uncultured Desulfobulbus sp.
TTCTCCAGGGCCAGTTTTTCCAGAGCCATACCAGCAGCCTGCTGCTCGGCTTCTTTTTTACTGCCGGCTCTGCCGGTGCCAAGCACCCGGTCATGAAAACGGACCGACACGGTAAAGGTCTTGGCATGGGCCGGACCCTCTTCCTGTTCCAGCACATATTGCGGCCCTTCATTATATCGCTCCTGCAACACCTCCTGCAGGCCGGACTTGGCATCGGAAAGCACCAGTTCCTGCTGACGCTGGTCAATCAGCGGGGAAAAGAAACGTTCAACAAAAAGTAAGGCTTGTTCATAACCGCCATCAAGAAATAATGCCCCCACCAGGGCCTCATACGCACAGGAGAGGATCGATGATTTTTCCCGTCCTCCGGAAACTTCTTCACCCTTGCCCAGGAGTAGATATCTGCCCAGGTCAATCCCTCTGGCCATTTCAGCAAGCCCTGTTTCATTGACCAGGCCGGACCGGATCCGGGTCAGTTTTCCCTCCCGCATCCGGGGAAAACGCTTAAAGAGGATGTAACCGACGGTCAGATCCAAAACTGCATCACCTAAAAATTCCTGGGTTTCATTGTGGCTTCCGTGGTCCAGCCGCTCAAAGGCAAAAGAACTGTGGATCAGGGCGACCTGTAACAAGCTGAGATCCGTGAATTGATAAGCAATGCGTTGCTGCAGCATTTGCAGACTCTGTTCATTGTCCTGAATCAGTGCGTGCAGAGTGGTTCCCATCCTGACGTTTTCTCCTTGTCAAAAAGTGTAACTATGGTATAAAGTGCCGCTACAAACATTGGGCGACGTAGCCAAGTGGTAAGGCAGTGGTCTGCAAAACCATTATTCAGCGGTTCAAATCCGCTCGTCGCCTCCAGCAGTTCCAGGGGATTGCCCGCACAAAGCGGACAATCCCTTTTTTATTGTATTGTGATATTTTCTCCGGATTAGAGTTACGCCAACTCCAGCCACCCAAGCGTAAAACCCGAGGCGCCCTGCTCCAGGTTTCGGGTCTGCTGCTCATCCCGGCCGAAGGTTTCCATGAATAGTTCACAACTCTCTGCCCGGGCAAACCGGTACAGATGAAGGCGGCATCGCTCACAATCAACCTCCGGATATATTTCCTCCAGCAGTCGTGCCCATATTCCGTTGTCTGAACAGAAATTCTGCATCTGCTCCGGGGGACCTGGTGCGGGATCACTGAAAATCCTCTCTAAAACAGCAAACGATTCCCTTCCTTTATCCTGTAAATCCTGCAGCTGTTCCTGCCATGCTTCTTTACCGGCATGGGCCGGCAGGAGGATGGCAGGTAATTGCTGCACCTGATTACCTTCCCTCCCTTCATACTTTTCGATGAGCAAATCCGCCGCATCCTTATTTGCAGTAATAAAACAGGAAACATCACCCGGCGTCTCAGATCCCAGGCAGAACAACCTGGACCATGCCTTCAAACGAAGTTTCGGCAGGCTGTCGGTACGGGTTTCACCGGCCCGCAGATTTTTAGTCAGGAGAAAAGGATCGGATTGCTCCCGGCGCAGTTCGGAAAAGAGTCCCTGTTCCTTGCGGGCTATCCGCTCCATTTCCCGGTGCAGGCTCAGCTGTTCAGCATCAAATATTTCACCGAGTTTTAACACCAGCCGGGCCTGCCAGAGTAACATCTCCCGCTCTTCCCTGGCCTGGTCGCTGATCCGCCCTCCCTGGAGCAGATTACCGATAATAGAATGTTTTGATTCCTGTTTTGACCGGCCGCCCCGCCCGATTCCGGAAAGGGTAAGATTTTTCAACTGGGCCGCGTAATCGTCTTTTTTGGTTGCCAGATCCCTGATCAGGGCGAGAAACCGCTGTCGATGTTCGCCCAGAGGTGACACCACATGGACCCGGGCCAGGCCGGCCTCTTCAAGCTGAGTTCGCATTGGGGAAGCCAGCTCTTCGGGGATTTCATCCTCCTCAACTGCCCGGCAGTAGACAAGTGGATGAAAAACCTGTACAAGAGGAAAGAGAATTTTATCCTCCGGAACTGTTTCCGGGAAAATACACGCAGATATTTTTTTATTTTTCATATGCAAACTATTCGAGAAAAAATAACTTTTGTTCTAACAGCCCTGGCCTATCTTCTTTTTCACCTCCGCACCGGGCCAAACCTGGCAGCCGTTGCTTCCGGCACCTTTATTCAAATCATGACAACCCTGCCCTATGCCGTTGGCTTCACCTATGTGCTGGTTGTCATTCTCCGGCACTTAAGTGGTGGCACCACCCCGCCCTGGGACCGAATTTTCAGAATTTTTTTTACAATCGGCATCCTGTTTGCCTTTTTCTTTGCCCTGTATGAATATGGCGACCGGGCAGAAAAAATGCGCAAACAGCAGACGGAAAAACCTGCTACCGTATCACGGATTTACCAGGATGGAAACCAGAAGGTGCGGTTGTATTGGGCATGAGAATGGAATCGGGACCAAGAAGGGTACCGGGATTGGTCACTGAATTACAGCCGGTCTGGGCGCCGTCACCAAGAACAGCGCCTAATTTGCGCAGGCCGGTGTCGATAACGCCATCCGGACCTTTCACCTGGATAGTTCCCCCGAGAAAGCGTAGATTGGCAAACTTGGTCCCTGCGCCGAGATTGGCGCCGGCGCCGAGTATGGAATCTCCGAGGTAGGCAAAATGACCGGCCTTGGCATCGTTGAAAAAAATTGAATGCTTCATTTCGGTGGTATGCCCCACCACGCAACGGTTACCAACCAGACAATATCCGCGCAGATACGCTCCCTGGCGCACCTCGGTCTGATCCCCTATAATGGCCGGCTCCTTGATCAGCGCTCCGGATTCCACCAGCGCTCCTTCGCCGATATAAATCCGCCGTCCCAAAAGCATGGCGCCCGCCATAATCACTGATGCCCCTCGCAGTAACTGGCCATTCTGCAGTACCTTCAGGCCTCCTTTGCCGGTATCGCCGAAGACGAACTCATATTCCCGGCTGCAGCTTAAGATTCCATGGTGTAAAATAAGCGGCTGTCGAAGCGGTACGCCACGAGTCAACCCGGGATGAACAAGAGGTGGGGCAATAAACCCGTCCATATATGATCGTAAATTTTTCAACCCATCCCAGACATGTTCCGTCTCGGAAAAAACTTCTTTATGGGCAAATGTGGTCAAATCAAAAAAAGAACCGGCATCTAACATGATAACACCCCGATTGCATCAGAAGGAAAGAAAGACGGCTGCGGCAGCCAGAAGAAAGCGCCTTGAAAAACGGGCGGAATACCCCTGAAGCGAGAGTCTTTCCCTACAGGAAAAATCCATTCAAAAAACAGGAACTTTCTCGTCATATATTGGTCCGGCACTAATTATTCAAGGAAAAAATGGACTTTCTCTAACCCGCCCCTCCTTGACTTGTGTCCATGTTGTGTTTATTTTCAGTAAATTACACTGAATTAAATTTTCAGTCCGCTCTGGATTCCACCCAACATCCAGGCAGAAAAACATCAGTTATATAAACAGATAGCACCATACACCCATTCCCTGCATGGGAGAATATTGGTTCAGCCCACAGGCTGCAAAGAGGAGGAAACTGTGGAATTTGATGATGCATTATCCACGAGCATGGATGATTTCGGCGAAAACACTCAGGACATGGAGATCCCGGAATCTCTGCCCATGATGGCCGTCCGTGATGTCGTGGTCTTTAATTATATGATTATTCCTC
>CAZURY010000284.1:0-3677 GCA_964623145.1 uncultured Desulfobulbus sp.
ATAAACGACAGCTACCCTACCTTTTATTGACCCGGCTGGAAAAGCATCCCACCGGGTCAATAACCTGTTTTTCAGCGCCTCCCTCCCCCCAAAGTACAATTTTTTTAACTTTTCCACTGGAACCTGTTGACAACAGGCTACAAATACGATACAAATTTTTTATACATTACATTACTATTACTGAAACAAGATGCTACAAGGTGCTGCTGAAACTCCCGGGGAAGAGGATACCTTGCGCATGTAATGTCCAACCGGTTGATTAAACGGGATTTTCCCGAAAATAACATACACAAGGAGGAGGAAGAATGGTTAAGAAATTTTCCATGCTGGCATTGGCGGGGCTCATCGCACTGCCTGCCATGGCGTCTGCCAGCGCCGGTAAGACCCCGCAGGATCTGACATCAAGGATTGACGAGCTCTCCCGTGAACTTGATGCCTTAAAGGCACAACTTGCCCAGCAGAATGAGACCATTACCGAATACGGTGACACGGTCGATGACATGAGTGATATGCTGGACGAAAAATCCGAATCCTGGGATCTGGCTGCCCGATTTAAATTTTATGGGGATTTCCGTGCCAGAATGGATACCTATCATGCGGATACAGTTTTTTCCGCCGGTACACCACTGCAGATGAACGGCTTTAACCCGGCGACCGGCATGCCGACGTATGCAAGGGTTTCCCAGGGCGACCGTGATAACGACACCTTATTTACCAATCGTTTTCGTTTGAACATGCGGGTCAAGGCCACGGAAAATGTCGAGTTTAAGGGACGACTGGCAATGTACAAGGCCTGGGGTATGCAGACCACTCCGGCAGGACTTGCTGACGGGGGAAACAGAGGACAGGGATTCCCGATTTTTGATGGCAGTGTAAGCAGGCAGCCTTCCGACAGCGCCCTCTATGTTGATCGGGCCTTTCTCAACTGGAATAATATCGGCGGCATGCCGATCTGGTTTTCCATCGGTCGTCGACCAACCACGGATGGACCACCGGCGCACATTCGCATGGGTAATGACGCACGCATGGCAACGCCAATTGCCTACATGGACTACCCATTTGACGGCATTTCTCTTGGTTATGCCTACGCATGGGGTAACGATATGCTGGGAACCGGACGCATCCGTTTCTGCTATGGGCGCGGTTTCGAAGACGGCCTCCAATCTGACAATCAATCTAACAAACTCAATGATACCGATTTTGCCGGTCTTTCCTGGGATGTCTTTAAATCCGGTCATAGATTCATGAACATCCAGGCATTTGAGGTTTTCAACCTGTTCAACTACCCGAATTTCCAGAGCGACTTTGTTAATTTTGGCGCAGCCTTTCCGCAAGACCAAGGTGGTTTCGGTCTGGAAAAAAACCTGGGCAATCTCTACCACACCAGCGCCGTGTACATGGATAAGGTTGCCGGCCTGAATTACTTCCTGGCCGGAGGGTGGAGCCGGACTGACCCCAATGCTAACGGTTTCTTCAACGACTTTGCCGGAATGGCCATGGGTACGACTGGACCAAATACCGATTCAGAAGATGGTTACTCCATCTATGCCGGTATTCGCTATGATATTGACTCCATTGGCCTGAAGCTTGGCGCTGAGTACAACTATGGCTCCCAATACTGGGTCGCCTTTACTCCAGGGCATGATGATCTGTACCAGTCCAAGCTGGCCACCCGTGGTAATGCCTATGAATTGTATCTTATTTACGATCTGCCTACGGGCGAGGCTATCTCCAAATACGCCAAAACATTTGTACGACTTGGCTGGCAGTACTATGATTATAACTATGCCGGTGGCTTTGACTGGAATATGAAACCCTATGATCTGGATGATGAACAACAGGCATTGCAAACCCTGGGCATAAATCCCGTTGAAAGTGCCAATCAGGTTTACCTGACTTTTGAGGCGTACTTTTAGTCGATTTTTCCAACAATAACGCTATTTAAGGGAAAGCCTTCATTGGGCTTTCCCTTTTTTATTGACCAGGAAATGATAACAAAAAATCAAAAGGATGGACTCATCTTCTACCAGAGCAATTTCCTCAACATCCCCCATGCAATGTTTACCCGCTGTGGCGGGTGCAGCCCTGCACCTTACGAATCCTTAAACTGCAGTTACACCAGCGGCGATAATCCTTCCATGGTTGAGAAAAATCGCAAGCGGATGCAGAAAACGCTTGATATTGAAATTCTTAAAGGCACCACCCAGGTACATGGCGACTCAATACTGACGGTGAAATACATCGACCAGGCAACAGACCGGACGAGAAATGATGCCATGATAACCAATGTAGCTGGAATCGGCCTTCTCATCCAGCAAGCCGATTGCCAGGCAATACTTCTACATGATCCGATCCAAGGCGTTATTGCCGCCATTCACAATGGCTGGCAGGGGTCGGTGACCAACATCATCGCCAAAACCATTTATCGCATGCAGCAGAATTTTTCTGTTCAGGCTGCCAATCTCCTGGCCGTTATCAGCCCTTCCCTTGGACCCTGTTGTGCGGAATTCATCAACTATAAAAATGAACTGCCCCCTGATTTTCTCTCCTTTGCTTCCATGAAAAACCATTTTGACTTCCGGGCAATCAGCAGATGGCAGCTCATCCGGGCCGGAGTTGATGAAAAAAAAATCGATACCGCAATGAAATGCACGGTGTGCGATAATGATTTTTTTTCGTATCGAAGGAGTGTACGGCGGGGAAACGGGCAAACAGGAAGAAACGGGTCTATTATCGCCCTGCCTCGAAAGCAGTGAAACACTTTGATCTCAGGTATTGGCGAAAAAATACCTTCAGGACGAAAGAGCAGGCAGTTCAAAATCGCAGACCAGAGGGACATGATCGGAATAGAGCACTTTCGGAATGGTAAAATTTGTTACCTTCAGCCCCGGACTATGGAGGATAAAATCAAGTTGACGTTTCGGCGACCGGCTGGGATGGGAAGGCTGTCCCTCCCGGTTGGCGTTTATAAGTCCGGTGGCGCCGAGAAATAAATCCAGCTCATGGCTGCCCCAGAGCACATTAAAATCACCGGCAACAATAACCGGACCCTCCTTATCAGCAATAAGCCTGTATAAATGCTCGAGTTGATACTGACGGTTACGATAGGTAAGGGAAAGATGTACCAGAAAGATCGTGAGCTCCGCCAGCCGAACCTCAATCACCAGTCTTTTAACCCCTTGCTTAAAATAATGGAACCGATGTTCCAGGATAGGAAACCTGGAAAGGAGGGCATTGCCCTGCCTGTTGAGTAGCGGCACCTTGTCGGCTACCGACTGTTGCCCATATTTAGATTCAACAATATGATAATGACCAAGCCGGTCAGCTATCTGCCCGGCCTGGCACCGTTGACGGGTCCGAAAGGAACCGCTGTCTACTTCAACAAGGCCGATAATGTCCGGATTTACCTGTTTAAAAAAATCTATGATTTCATCAAGAACAGCTGTCGAACGTTTCAAATATCCGGCATAGGGAACCGGCAGGTGGAATCGCGGTCCAGTTCCTGTACAATAGCGAATATTATAGAGAAGAAAACGCATGCATATTTATCCGTAACAGAAGACAGAAACCAGAGGACAGAAGACAGAGTTTGTTTCCGCCTGCGGTTTTATCACTGCGAATCTACATTCCGGGCTTCTGTTTCATCTTTTGTAACCGTTCACCCAGATGCTGTTTCG
>CAZURY010000285.1:0-3676 GCA_964623145.1 uncultured Desulfobulbus sp.
GGCAGGCATCGCAGACGGCTACAGCCTTGAACCCATCATAGCCGGATATGGGATTTGGCCCGAGATTCAGCAAGAAATCACGCCAATCATGCAGCAGAGGAATTATTGTGCCAACCGGTTTTCCCGGATCCAGAGGCGTACGGCTGGTGTGACGGATGCGCTCGCAGATGTTGTAAATCTGGTCTCCAACAAGCTGCCCTTCCCGACCGACAAACTCAAAACGGCCTGATCGTGCCTGACCTACCTTTGAGCAGTCGATCACCCCCTGCACTCCGTTTTCCATCTCGATCAGGGCCTGCAGCGAATCCTCGAGTGTTTTATTGTGCCGATTACCCGTCATGGCCATAACCCGCCTGATCTCCAGGCCGGTAATAAAGCGCAGGGCATCAAAGATATGAACTGCGGTGTGGTAACTGACCCCTGCTCCGGCCAAGGCAGGTTCTTCATGCCAGGCCAGGGTTGAAGGTTCAATGCGCTGGTTGACGGAAACAGTATAGAGGGTACCAAGTTCGGTGAGATGCCGTCGAAACAACCTGATCACCCTATTATAGCGAAGTGTCTGCCCCACGGTCAGCCTCAACCCGTCTTCTTCAGTAAGACGGACAATGGCCCGGGCCTCATCAAGATTTGCCGCCAGCGGTTTTTCCAGGAGAAGCGGTTTGTCCGCAGCCGCACATGCTCTGGCTATGGTCAGATTCAGGGAGGGCGGCACCACGGAGATCACGGCCTCCACGGCTGGATCAACCACCAGATCTTCAATTTTATTATGCAGGACACACTGCCACCGGGCCGCCTGGGAGACACCCTTTGGTGAACGCCTGCAGATGGCAACCAATTCCAGACCGGGCACATCCGTGCAAACATGGTTTGCGTAGCGACTGCCATGTTTGCCCGTACCGATAATGCCTACCTTCACGGCTCTTCCTCCAGACAAAGAGCCTGCCAACCTTCGGGCAGCTCGTCAGTGGTCACTCCCAGCTCTGCGGCAAAGCCGGCCAGCTCCTTTGCCGTGCAGTTGACCGATGATGCACGACGACCGGAAGTGACATCCAACCATTCCCTCTCAAGAAAAATTCGAAGAGCCTGGCGCACCTTCTCCCGAAAATCTTTTTCAGAGCGGTTAAGGCGCTCTGCAAAAGCAAGCAATCGCTGCCAGTTATAAATGGTTCGTTTCAGGCCACGATAGATGGAGAGATCACGGTTATCGGGATCAAGATCACGCAGGACAATCTCACGCGCCCTTGCAAGAGCTGCATCCTGCAAAATAAGAAGCTCTTCCTTTGCCAGCGTCATCCCCGGACCTGACGGATCAGAACATAAATAGTGAACGGTGGCATGATAGGTAATCTCGGGTATCTCACCGGAATGACGGACAATAAGCACCTCATCTTCCAGGATCCGGGCACGAACTTCCCTGTTCACTCCTGATCCCTCCTGTCCCGATCAAGGTTAAACAGGGTGCGTACCACTTCCACCCGCTTTTGCTGATCAACACAGGGGTGATCCGTCTTCAGATAGCGGATGGGATAATGGAGCATCTTGGAACAAATCGAATTAACCATTTTTTCCAGTGATTTTCTCTCCTTAGATGTCAGGTTGTCAAATCGGCCCAAGGTACGGCCAAGTTCATCCCGGCAAATCTGATCGGCCATGGAACGCATCTCTATAATGGTCGGCGTCACCTCCATGTTTTCCAGCCAGCCGCAGAATTTCAACGTCTCTTCCTCGACAATACGGGTGGCCTTGACCGCCTCCTTGTCCCGCTCCGACTTATTCATCTCCACGACATTATTAAGATCATCAATATCATAAAGATAGACATTATCGATTTCATTAATGGCGGGATCCAGATCACGCGGCACGGCAATGTCGATAAAAAATAAGGGCTGATACCGCCGTTTCGGCATCACGGGAACAACGTCATCCTTGCTCAGAATCAGGCCGGATGCCCCGGTGGAGCTGATAATAATATCGACATAATGGAGCTGCTCGACCAATTCCTCCAGGGAGATGGCCCGGCCATGATAACAACCGGCAAGCTTAACCGCCCGCTCAAAGGTGCGGTTGGCGACAATAACCTCGGCAACTCCCTGCCCCACTAAATGCTCAGCAGCCAGTTCCGCCATCTCGCCGGCGCCGACCAGCATGACCTTTTTGCCCTTCAAGTCGCCAAAGATCTTTTTACCCAGTTCAACGGCGGCATAGGAAATGGAAACCGCACTGGCCCCGATTCTGGTTTCCGTCCGTACTCTTTTAGCCACGGAAAAAGACTTATGCAGCAGTTTGTTCAGCACCATACCGCTGGTTTTCTTTTCCGAAGCAAACCGGTACGCCTCCTTGAGTTGTCCAAGAATCTGGGATTCGCCGACGATCATGGAATCAAGACTTGCGGCAACGAGAAACAGATGCCTGACGGCTTCCTCGTTCTGATGCTGATAGATACAACCGGCAACTTCTTCCCGGGTCACGCTGCCGGCAAAGAGCATGTCAAGAACCTCGCGCCTGGCCAGAACGGCATCATTGCAGGTAAAAAGCACCTCAACCCGGTTGCAGGTGGAGAGTAGAAAGCATTCTTCCAGACACTCAAGGCGACGCAAATCGGCAAGCGGCTGTTCGTACCCGCTTGCCAGAGCCAGTTTTTCCCGCACGGCAAGGGGAGTTGTCTTATGATTGACCCCTAAAAGGACAATGGTCTCACGCGCCATGGGCATGTACCCCTTTGAACAGAAAAAGCAGCGTCAACAATACCGCCATAAAGGCAACGATGGTAACAATGGCGGCACGACGACCTCGCCATCCCATGGTGAAGCGCTGGTGCATGAGTGCGGCATAAAGAAACCAGGTAATCATGGCCCAGACTATTTTTGGATCCCAATGCCAGTTTCTTCCTCCCCATATCCTTCGGGCCCATATATAACCGGTGAACATGCCAATGGTCATAAGGGTAAAACCTATGCTCAGGCAATGCTGGTTAAGCTTGTCCAGGGATTCCAGCGAAGGAAGACGCGAATAAAAAAAACCGAATCGCTTTTGTTTGAGCTCCCGTTCCTGAAGCAGGTACATCAAGCCACCGATGCAGGCCAGGGCCAGGAAGGCATCGGCAACAATGGCAAGCGAGGCATGGACGGGAAACAGCCAGGAATGCTGGGTCTGGCTCAGGGGCAGGATTGCATGGGGGGCGAGCGCAGAAACCAGCATGAGAAGAACAACAAGCACCGATGAAAATGTACCGAAATTTTTCACCGTGTAGCGCCAGCGAAAGGAAAGATAGCACCAGGCAATTGACCAGGCAAAGAAAGAAATAACCTCATGGACGCTGGTAATCGGCGTATGCCCGGCCTCGACCAGACGGGCGATAATATTGGCGGTGTGCAGCAGGGCGGCTCCAAAGAATATCTTTCGTGCAAGGCTGCGCACTTGTTTTTTCTGATTAAAGAAAAAAACCAGATACACGGTCATGGCCAGGACATAGGCCACAAAACTCAATTGAAAAAGCAGGTAGCTCATACGATTGTCCGGTTAGGGATTGTGAAACATAAACCTGAATTGGGCGTTTCACCCCATCTACAAATCAAAAAAGATAAATAATTATAAGTGGTTTCTTTTTAATTGTTGCAGATTGGGGCTAAATGAAAATCGCTCAATTTAGGATAAACGTTTGCAAGGCTCTCTTATC
>CAZURY010000286.1:0-3668 GCA_964623145.1 uncultured Desulfobulbus sp.
GCTATTTCTTCAAAGCTGTCGGCCCCGTTTTCAATGGCCTCGATCAGGGTGATGAGCTTGATACCCTTGCAGATACAGCCAGGCTTAAGCCCCGCCATTATTTTTTCATCAGGCTGCATGATCTTTTTTACCTTTTTTATGCAGCTGTCGGAAAATAGTTTCGGCCAGGACCGGTCCAATGCCCGGTACCTTTGCCAGTTCCTCTACGGTTGCCGTTTGAATGCGCTTGTAACTGCCCAGGGATTTGAGGAGATCTTTCTTTCGTTTTGCGCCTATCCCGGTGATCACATCCAGGGGTGAGTGCAGGGTGTTTTTTTGTCGAAGACGACGGTGAAAGGTGATGCCAAAGCGATGGGATTCATCGCGGATGCGCATCAGATAAAGCAGGGCAGGGGTGTGAGCCGGTAAGAGGATCGGATTTTTTTGTCCAGGCCGAAAGAGCTTTTCTCCCTCATCTTGTTTTTCTTTGGCAATGGCAACCAGGTCAATTTTCTCAATGAGGTTGCTTTGGCCCAGCACATCGACCCCGATGCCCAGCTGCCCCTTGCCGCCGTCGAGCAGCAGCATGTCCGGCAGGTTGTTTTTTTTCATACCGGTTTCCATTCTGCGGGCAAGGACCTCGCGCATCATGGCATAATCATCGGGTTCGTCCCTGCCGTTGATTCTATAATGGCGGTACCCGGATTTATCCGGATCTCCCTCAACAAAACAGACCAGCGAGCCCACAGCCTGCTTGCCGCCGAGGTTTGAAATATCAAGACACTCAATACGATTGGGTGTATTTCGCAGCCGTAATTTGTGTTTGAGGGTTTTGGCCAGGATCTGCCATGATTTCTGTTTTTTTGCTTCCTGGGAAAAGACCTGCTCTGCATTGGCGGCAGCCATGCGCATGAGCTGCATACGCTTGCCACGCCGGGGGACAGTCAGTCGCACCGGACCCTCTCTGAGATCACTCAGCTGTTCACGGACAAGTGTTTCATCCTCAATGGCAAGGGGCAGCATCAGCTCCCGGGGCGGGTGCCTGCGACTTGAATAGTAGAGCATAATTACCTGGCTCACAATCCGGGCATCATCACCGATGGGATCGGCGATAAAAAAGGCCTGGGAACCACTGATCATACCGGCCCGGACAAAGAGCAGAGCAAGGCCCACAGACGCACCATGCCGGACAAGTCCGAATACATCCTGATCCATGGAATGCTCTGCGGCAATAACCTGGTGTTCCAGGGTTCGGTTTAAGGCAGTTATCCGGTCACGATACAGGGCCGCTTCCTCAAAGGCCAGGTTTGCCGCCGCCTGTTGCATCTTTTCCTGCAGGCCGGCAATGATATGTTGATTTTTTCCTTCAAGAAAAAGCAACACCTCTCTGACCATGGCCTGGTATTGTTTTTCGTTAACCAGATCGGTACAGGGCGCCAGGCATTTCCCCATTTGATAGTTCAGACAGGGACGATCACGTCTGCGAACTGTTTTGCAGCGTCTGAGCGGGAACATGGAAAAGAGCAGCTTCAGGGTAGTACGCATGGCGCTGGTTGAGGCAAAAGGACCGAAATATCGGCTGCCGTCCCTGATTCGCCTGCGTGTCACCATTACCCTGGGCCACTTATCTTTGACCGTCACCTTTATTAGGGGATAGTTTTTGTCATCTCTTAAAATGACATTATAACGGGGCCGGTGTTTTTTGATCAGCGAGGCCTCCAGGATCAGGGCCTCCTTCTCGGTTGTGGTGAGGATGGTTTCCACCTTGCGGACATGGCCCAGCATAACGGCGGTTTTTGAGTGGGCAGGTCCGTTAAAGTGTGCGTATTGGGCAAGTCGTTTGCGGAGATCCCTGGCTTTGCCAACATACAGGACCTCCCTTTTCCCCTGCATCAGATACACACCGGGGCCATGATTGATTGTGGCCAGAAATGCGGCATCGAGGATATGATGAGACGTCTCCTGCGCGTTGCCCATGCTCTTTTTTTACTGCCTGGTTATGGTATCTGGAAAGGCGGCCTGAAACAAAATTTTTGTATAGGGATCCCGGGGCGCTGTAAAGAGATGGTCACATGGTCCGTATTCAACAATTTTTCCTTGGCGCATAACCGCAATACTGTCGGCCAGCGACCGGATTACCCGCAGGTCGTGGGTAATAAAGATATAGGTCATGTTATGCTTGCGCTGCAGTTTCTGCAGCAGGTCGATAACCTGGGCCTGGATGGTCATGTCAAGGGCGCTGGTCGGCTCATCAAGGATGAGCAGCCTGGGCCGCAGGACAAGCGCCCGGGCAATGGCGATTCGCTGGCGCTGGCCACCGGAAAATTCATGGGGAAAACGGGCGGCCATATCGGGCTCAAGCTCCACCTCCTCCAGAACCTCGGCAACGAGCTTTTTTTGTTCTTTTTTGCTGCCCATCCGGTGGACCTTGAGACCTTCGCCGATAATCTGTTCAACGGAAAGCCGTGGCGAAAGCGAGGAAAAGGGATCCTGAAAGACAATTTGCAGCTCTTTGCGCAATGGACGCATCCTGGACCCGGTGAGGGTGCTGAGATCAATGAATGCGTCTCCCCGGCGATAGAGAATATTGCCCTGGCAATGAGTAAGACGCAGGATACACATGGCAAGGGTGCTCTTTCCTGAGCCCGACTCTCCAACCACGCCCAGGGTGGTGCCTTCAGGAATTTTCAGGCTTACCCCGTCGACCGCCTTAAGGATGCTTTTTTCTTTTCGGAAGAAAAAATTTTTCTTTCTGGAAAAAAATCCATTGTCCCTGGTCAGGGTAAATTGGCAGTGAATATTACGTAGATCGATAAGGTCCTTGCCGCCTGATCGCGGTTTATTCATAGTGTGAGGAAGCGATGTCAGCAGATGCCTGGTATAGGGGTCGCCTGGATTGTTGAATATTTTTTTTAACCGGCCCTGTTCAACAATCCGACCCTGGTACATGATGGAAACAGAGTCGGCGATCTGTCGGACCATGGGAAGATCATGGGTGATCAGCAGGATAGTCATTCGGTATTCATCCTGGATACCCTTAAGCAGATCAAGGATCTGCTGCTGGATGGTTACGTCAAGGGCAGTGGTAGGTTCATCGGCGATCAACAGCTTGGGCCGACAGGCAAGGGCCATGGCAATCATGACCCGTTGCCGCTGGCCGCCGGAAAGTTGATGGGGATAGGCATTCATCCGGTACTCGGGTTCTTTGATGCCGCAACGGGTCATAAGCTGCAGTCCCTGCTCCCATGCCTCTTTTTTTTCCATTTTTCGGTGCAGCAGCAATGGTTCAAGTAACTGATTGCCGATTGTATACACCGGATTGAGCGAGGTCATGGGTTCCTGAAAAATCATTGCGATTTCGTTGCCTCTGATACTGCGCATCTCCGGCAGGGACAACTCAAGCAGGTCGCGGCCGTTAAAATAAACCTTACCGCTGGTCGTTACCCGGCTGGTTTCTTCAAGAAGCCGCAGGATACTCATTGCGGTGACGGATTTTCCCGAACCTGATTCGCCGACCAGGGCATGGGTTTGGCCGGGAGATATGCTGAAAGCAACCCGGCGCAATACCTGTTTCTTTCCACCAGGTTCCTGGTCGGAGAGAAAGGAAAGGCTGAGATCGTTAATGGCAAGTAATGGTTCCATGATAGCTGTAAACTACCCCATGACAGTTGTGCGGGCAACTGAAGATT
>CAZURY010000287.1:0-3668 GCA_964623145.1 uncultured Desulfobulbus sp.
TTTATTTTTGCAGCTTGAGGGTCAGGCTCTATTCATTCTCCTCCAGGGCCTTAAAACGTCCCTTCAATGCCTTCCATGCCCTGTCGACATCCTTTTGCGACTCTTTCATGAGCTCGTCGGCCATTTTCGGATTAGTCATTTTGAGCATCCGATACCGGTTTTCGCCCAGGGCGTAGTCTGCAAACGAGATTGTCGGCTCCTTGGAATCTATGATAAGTGGATTCTTGCCCTCGTCCTCCAGCATTGGATTATATCGATACAGCGGCCAATGGCCACAGGCAACAGCCTTTTTCTGCTGTTCATGGGCAGCTGCCATGTTGATGCCGTGGTTGATGCAATGGGCATAGGCAATAATGAGAGATGGTCCGTTATAGGCTTCAGCCTCATTTACCGCTTTCACCAGTTGCTGGGGATTAGCGCCTAAGGAAACACGGGCAATATAGATATTACCGTAGGTCGAAAAAATCATCCCCATGTCCTTTTTAGGCATCCTCTTGCCGCCGGCGGCAAATTGAGCCACAGCAGCCCGTGGTGTTGACTTGGACATCTGGCCACCGGTATTTGAATAAACCTCGGTATCAAGAACCATGACGTTGACATTTTCGCCGGAGGCAAGAACATGATCAAGACCGCCATAGCCAATATCATACGCCCAGCCATCACCTCCAAAGATCCAAACGGATTTTTTCACCAGGTAATCGGCCACATGATAGAGTCGTTTGGCTATGATTGAAGAAGAATCCGCCAGAGTCTCTTTTAATGTTGCCACCCGTTCCCGCTGGGCGTTGATTTCTTCCTCGTCCTGCTGGCTGGCTGAAAGGAGTTCCTTGGCGAATTTTTTGGTGATAATTTTTTCTTTTGCAGCTGCGTCAAGTAATTCCGCTGCCTGGTGCGAAAGCTTATTCACGGATTGACGCATGCCAAGTCCGAATTCGGCGTTATCTTCAAACAGGGAGTTGGACCAGGCTGGCCCACGGCCATCTCCGCGCTTGGCGTAGGGAGTGGTCGGCAGGTTGCCGCCATAGATGGAAGAACAGCCGGTGGCATTTGCTATCAGCATTCTATCGCCAAAAAGCTGGGTAACGAGCTTGATGTATGGGGTTTCCCCACAACCGGCGCAGGCTCCGGAAAATTCAAACAGCGCCCTCTTCAGCTGGCTTCCCTTGATGGTGGCGGGATTGACCTTGGATGCGTCAACCTCCGGCAATGCCATGAAGATATCCCAGTTTTTGGCTTCTCGCTTGGTCACAGCCTCTGTATTGGCTATCATTTTCAAGGCTGATTCGTCGGTCTTGTTGCCGTCCTTGTCTTTTTTGACAGCCGGACATACACGGACGCAATGGGTGCAGCCGACACAGTCTCGGGTTGATATCTGAATGGTAAATTTTTTACCCTTGAACTCCTTGCCCACAGCATTTGCCGTTTTAAAGGATTTGGGAGCTTTGGCGGCTTTGAGATCAGCCGGCGCAACAATTTTCATCCGAATGCAGGCATGGGGGCAGACCAGAGAACAGCGTCCGCACTGGATGCAGGTCTCAGGGTCCCATTGCGGTACATGAACGGCAATATTACGTTTTTCCCATTGGGTGGTTGCGGTGGGCCAGCGACCGTCAGCCGGGATCTGGGAGATCTTGAGCTGATCACCCTTGCCCTCGATCATCTTGGCTGTAACTTCCTTGACGAATTCGGGCGCCTCGTCCGGCACGGTAGGAGGCAGGTCATGGCCGGTGATTTTTTTAGGTACCTTGATCTGGACAATGTTATTGACGGCAGCATCGACCGCGTCATAGTTCATGTTGACGACCTTGTCACCCTTTTTGCCGTAGGTCTTTTTGATGGCATCCTTGATCGCCTTGATGGCCTCATTTTTCTTTAAGATGCCGGAGATCAGGAAAAAGGCCGTCTGCATGATCATGTTGATGCGTGCGCCCAGCCCAAGGGCCTCGGCAAGCTTGATGGCATCAATGATGTAAAATTTGGCTTTTTTCTCAATGAGCTGTTTCTGTACCTTTGCCGGCAGGTGATCCCAGACCTTGGTTTTCGGATAGGGCGAGGTCAGCAGAAAAATACCGCCTTCTTCCAGGTTGGCCAGCATATCGTAATGATCCAGAAAGCTGAAATTATGGCAGGCGACAAAGTTTGCCTTGTTGATCAGGTATGGAGCTTCAATATGGTTTTCACCAAACCGCAGGTGGGATACGGTCATGGAACCGGATTTTTTGGAGTCGTAGACAAAGTATCCCTGGGCGGAGTTATCGGTTTCCGTGCCGATGATTTTGATGGTGTTTTTATTGGCGCCGACGGTGCCGTCGGAACCAAGCCCGAAGAACATGGCCCGGTAAACATCCTTGCCTTCAATATTGAACGAATTGTCATAATCAAGGCTGGTAAAGGCAACATCATCATGCGGTCCGACGCAGAAATGATTTTTGGGCGCCATGGCGGCCATGTTATCAAAGACGGCCTTTACCATGGCCGGATTAAATTCAGCAGAGCCCAAGCCGTATCGACCGGACAGGATCAGAGGCATGAACAGAGTCGGGTTGGCCTCAATGGCTTCGCCGATGGCGGCCCGAACATCCAGATAAAGCGGTTCCCCCATGGAGCCGGGTTCTTTGGTCCGGTCAAGTACTGTGATGCGCTCAACCGTTGCCGGCAGGGCATTGACCATGGCCGCCGCGTCAAAGGGACGGAAGAGTCGGACAATAACCATGCCCAGCTTGCGTCCCTGGGCTGCCAGATAATCTATGGTTGCGGCAGCGGTTTCGGCGCCGGAACCCATGATAACGATGACATCGGTGGCATCCGGTGCGCCGTGATAATCAAAGAGGTGATACCGGCGGCCGGTAAGGGCTGCAAATTTGTCCATGGTCTCCTGGACGATGGCTGGAACGGCATTGTAGTATTTGTTGACCGTTTCACGTCCTGAGAAGTAGACATCGGGATTCTGGGCGGTACCTGACATGGATGGCCGATCCGGGGTCAAGGCACGTTTGCGATGCTCAATGACCAGGTCCTCGTCAATGATCTCCCGCATGTCATCATAGGTGAGCTGCTCCATTTTCTGGATTTCGTGAGAGGTTCGGAATCCGTCAAAAAAATGCATGAACGGTATGCGGGAGGCGAGGGTGGCCTGGGTGGATATCAGGGCCATGTCCTGGGCCTCCTGAACATTTTGTGAACAAAGGGCAGCCCAACCGGTCTGGCGGGCGGCCATAATGTCACCATGGTCACCAAAAATGGAGAGTCCCTGGGCAGCAAGCGAACGTGCTGTTATATGGAAGACCGTCGGTGTCAGTTCTCCGGCGATTTTATACATGTTGGGGAGCATCAGCATCAGTCCCTGTGATGCTGTAAAGGTTGTACACAGGGACCCCGTGGCCAGAGAACCATGCAGAGAACCGGCAACGCCGCCTTCTGACTGCATCTGGGATATAATCGGGACTGAACCCCATATATTCTCCTGCCCGGCATTGGCCTTGGCGTCAGCTTCGGCAGCCATGGGTGAGGAAGGGGTAATCGGATAGATGGTGATGACTTCGCAGGTTGCATAGGCGACATGAGTGCATGCCTGGTTTCCATCAATTGTGACCATTTTTCTTGACATAAATCGTTCTCCTTACACGGATGGTTTGTCGTTTGCCGGCAAGTTTCTGCCGTCCAATATT
>CAZURY010000288.1:0-3662 GCA_964623145.1 uncultured Desulfobulbus sp.
TCCTGCAGGGCGGAAAAATCGATCCGCCCCGCCTCTTTCCTGCGAATCGCCCTGACCAGAAGCAGAGCAAATTCCCGCCACTGGTCTCCGACGGCGGTCAGCATCTGTGAGGCTTCCTCATAGGCGGGCTGTCCGATAATCGCGCCTGCCTCCTGCAAAAATGAGGCGTAAATAAAGCGAAATCCTGCTCCGCCCGTACCGATCTCCTCCTGCATGCGGACAATATGACCAAGAAAGAGTTTTGCGTATCTGGTATCTTTGTTCTTCAATTTACCGATATGCCCGGCCAGCCGGCGGATACCACGAATTCCGGCAACCGGAACCGGTGTTTTGAGCATGGCCCTGGCATTTTTTCGGATAACCCTCGGAATTACAGCCCCATAATCGATTAATTCCGGCACACATGTCGGATAATAGAGCAACCCCCTGGGAGCCATCATCCCTTTGACAAATCGGGCCTTTTGCAGATCCGCCACCGGACAGCGCATGGGATGCTCAAAAACCGGATCACTGATCAGAAATTCCTCCCTGTCCCTGCCGTAAACTATCAGATTATGGGCATTGAAATGAAAACGCATCTCTTCAGGAAAATAGGGCAGCCAGAAAACCGAGGTCTGGACGCCGACGATTTTTCCCTGCTCCAACAGATCATCGAGCGCTCGCAACCCCTTGCCGGGGCTGGAAAAAGTCTGCATATGCATGGACAGGGATATATTTCTCCGCAGTCCCCTGATGATGGCGCGCGGCATGGAACGATAGGCGATAAGCGGCAGGCCGCCCAGTTTAACAAAGGGGATATAGGCAAACATCAAGGCCCCGGACAGGCCGAACACCATGGCCTCGGACAGTTCCAGCCCATGGTGGCGCAACATAAGCGACATCACGCCGCTCTCACAGTGGGCAAAATGATCATGCTCAAAAACTCTGTTATGCGCCATGATCATCCCCTGCCGGTAAACGACACAGCGCTTCCCGGCTTATCCCCAGGGCCTCCGTATAACGGGCCAGGATTTTATCAGAGAGGCCCGCAAATATTTTGGGCGAAAAATGTCGTTTTATCCGCCATTTAAAAAAACCGGTTGCCTGGGCAAGGGTTTGCAGATCCATCCTGCGGGCATACATATGGTAATAAAGAGGGGCGACCCGGCCTTGTTCAACCTGCCGCCGGGCATGGGCGGCCAGTCGCTCCAGTTCCGCCAGCGCCTGCATGGTGGCCGCCTCTTCCACCTCCCAGCCGCTTGAGGCAACACGAACATACTTGCCATCGCTGCCGATGGCATACATTGCCTTTTTATTGTCTGCATAGGTGGAAATATTCTGCTGGGGAACCTGACTGCTTTTCATCAGACCACCGTGAGATGCATGAACGCTGTGGAAAATCTTCCGCTTTCCGGAACATAACAGAGGAGCTTTTCCCCTTTGCAAAGCCTGCCGGAATTAAACAACTCCTCAAGAATAAGATAAA
This sequence comes from uncultured Desulfobulbus sp., assembly GCA_964623145.1. Lineage (GTDB taxonomy): Bacteria > Desulfobacterota > Desulfobulbia > Desulfobulbales > Desulfobulbaceae > DRLX01. The sequence continues at coordinate 1,466 of CAZURY010000288.1, forward strand.
TGGAGGCCGACCCGGTGTTGCCCCTGCTTGATAGATTGGTAAACCATTTTTCCTGCGGGATTTCGCAGCCTGCCGACTGCATACCGGCATACACCTTGTCTCGAAAAAATTCCGAAGAGTAATGGGGCAGAAACCAGTCTATCCGTGCCGGATTCAACTTTTTTTGTCCCACCAGCTCTGCAAGGGGTCTGGTAACCGTGTATTCGATAATTTTCTCGTTGAGCAGTTTCACATCCTGCCGGATGGCAAAGATGGATCGGGCAAGCCACTCCTGCGGCAAGAAGGCTCGCCAGCCCCGAAGAGCGCCATCCTCCATTTTTTCTGCGCCCGCATACATGCAGGGCGCCATTTCACCGGCATAGGACCTTTGCACGAGCCAGTCAATGCGCAGCGAAATGGAGTCCTTTTTCGGTCTGTGGCTCAGCCATATTGCCCCGGCCCCGTCACTGAGCATCCAGCGGAGAAAATCCTTGGCAAAGGCCAATTCATGTGCTTTTTGAGCGGGTTTTTCCGCTGGTTCGGTTCCGCCGGAAAAAACATGGCCCCGTAACAGGGAGGAAACATTTTCCGATCCCGTTGCCACACAGTTGCTGCTCTCTCCGGCCCGGACCGACAGATACCCGTATTTCAGGGCCATGATTCCGGAGACACAAATCCCGGCAGTTGCCGCCACTTCGCAGGGAGGCAGCCCCAGTTCGCCCTGCACCATGACACCATGATTGGGCATCAGCTGATCCGGCAAGGTGGTGCCGCAGGCCAGAACTTCGAGCTCCTTAAGAGGGCATCCCTGCCGACCCAGCCTGCGCACTGCCTCTGTGGTGAGTTCGGCGTTGGTATGGCTCGCCCGGCCGGTCTGCGGATCAATGGCATAATAGCGTTGCCGGATCCCGTTGCTGCGCAAAATGATTTTCCTTGTCCGAGAAGGACGGCTGGTTGCCCAACCAAGGATCTGCTCCATGGCATCGTTGGCAACCGGCCCATTGGGAAGAAATGCGGCAATATTAGTTATATAGACGTTGTTACTCATAGAAAACTATCTGCCGGAGGGCTGTTCATAATAACTGACCGCCCGGGCAAGCGCCTGTTTGCGAAACGGAGACAACAGCCTGCGCACCAGCATGTTCAACGGCACTACTGATACCACCAGGCAAAGCAGAAAAACAGCATAAATGGTTATAACAATATTACGCCCCCTGGAATCGGGCGGTCCGGCCTTTTTAATCAGCCTGCTCCAGATCAGAAAACTGCGATGGGCAATAGCCTCGGTTGCAATCAGTTTGCCGTTGACATTGACCGCGCCCAGACCGGAGAGCAAAGGCCCCTCTCCTTTTTCAAGATCCTGAGCAAGCGCCTGGCTCAGCCGTTTGCCGAAACGGTCTGCCCGCTCGATTTCCTCATCCGCCACCCCGGCCCGGGGAAAAAACCAGAACCGGTCTTTTTTACCGGTAAGCATCCAGCGGGGGGTGGTGACAAAGGTGTACAGGGACCTGCCCTGGTCGGTCAACACCACATTGTCCAGCAGCCGGGCGCCGATCCCCTTCAGCAATGTCTTCATTTTTTCCTGCCCGATCAGCCACATATCACGACATCCGATCACCGTCACAACCGGCTTATCCCGGAAAATCCGGGCAGCCTGCTCTGTCTGTAAAAATCCTGTAACCGGTATGGAGGGGGAAAGAAACCAGATGGTATAGCCTAGAATAATCAGATCATAGCTGTCGGCAAGATCAACAGATGCAACCCTGCAGCCGTCAAGACGGACTGCCTCCGGAAATACATTAAAAAAGCGATAAAAAGGCCAGGGATACGGATAGGGCACAACAGGAGAAATCTCCCGAACATCACACTCCACCTGTTGCCCGGCCAGAAGACCATCGACCAGGCGGGCAAGAATTCGTTTCAACTGCCCGCTCTGGGAATAATAAAGCACCAGAACTCTTTTCATCCACCCCTCTCCCAGCTTTTCCAAACCCCAAAAGAGACGTTACCTTACCTAAACTTTACATATATTTCAGTATACTTTTTGCAAAAAGAGTCTCGAAAATATCCATGATGGAAGACTCCGACAGAAGCGGATTAACCACTGATTATTTCAGCCAGGGGATAAACATCTTTGTCCTGCGCATGTAATCAGTATATTCCGCACCAAAAAATTGCCTGTTTTCTTTTTCTTCCACTCTGGCGGCTGCAAGAATAA
>CAZURY010000289.1:0-3644 GCA_964623145.1 uncultured Desulfobulbus sp.
AAGCTGCTTGAAGAGAGAACCTTCGTCTTCGGTGATCAGTTCTTTGGCCAGGGTTCTCTTCTTTTCTATGAGATGATGAATCTTTTCCTCCAGGGTGCCTATGGTGACCAGTTTGTACACCTGAACCGGCCGACTCTGACCCATCCGATGAACCCGGGAAGTTGCCTGTTCTTCCCGGGCCGGATTCCACCAGCGGTCATAATGGATGACCACCTGGGCGCCGGTAAGGTCGATGCCGGTGCCCCCGGCAAGGAGACTGGCACAGCAGACCCGGCATTCCCCGGCGGTATTAAACCGTTTGATATTGCGGGTCCGTGCCTTGATTCCCATATCGCCCCGCAGACTGACATGTTCAACGCCCCTGTTCTTTAACCATGCTTCCATAATATCGAGCATGGAAGTAAACTGGCTGAAAACCACCACCTTCAGATCAGCTTCAAGGCATTGATTGATCAGCCGGGTAAATTCCGTCCATTTGCCGCTTTGATATTTGTCCCAATCACGGCGCCCCTCAAGCAGGCAGAGATGATTGCATATCTGTTTGAGACGAATAATAGTGGTCAGAATATGGGTAAAATCGTCAATCTGTTCACCGCTGGTCAACTTATCAAGAACCCCCCTGGCCTGGTCAACGGCCTGGCGATAGGCCGCAATCTGATCGGAGTGAAGCCCGCAGAATCGGATGTCTTCGCTCAATTTCGGCAACTCGGTCAGCACCTGTTCCCTGGTCCGACGCAGGATAAAGGGATGGATAATCCTGCGAATCAATTGCCGTTGTTCATTGGTAGGTTTACCTTTCATAAGCCTGCGCACAGGCTGGGCGGTAAATAGGCCGGGCACGCACAGGCCGAGCAGGGTCGCCACTTCTTCAATGGAATTTTCCAACGGGGTGCCGCTGAGACCGACAACCGTCCGGGCCTGCAACTGCATCGCGGCGTCATGGACCTCTGTTTTCCTGTTTTTCAAATAATGCATCTCGTCAAAGATGAGCAGGTGAAATGATTGTTCCGCCAACAGGGAAACATCCCGACGCAGCACACCATATGTGGTGACGATAATCCTGCTTTTACGAGCTGCTGCCAAATCACGATCCGGCCCGTGATAAACAACGAGGGAAAGATCAGGAAAAAAAGATTCCTGTTTTTCAGCCCAGTGATAAAGAACTGCGGCCGGACAGACAATAAGAACCACATCGTCCGGCCCTGTCGCCATCCCGATAAAGGCAAGGGCCTGGTGGGTTTTACCCAGCCCCATATCATCGGCCAGGATACCACCCAGACCGTAACGTCGGAGGTTTAAAAGCCACCTGACACCCAGCGCCTGGTAGCGGCGCAGGTGTTTTTCTGTTTTGTTATCTAAAACCGGAGATTCTTCCCCTTCCTGCCGCAGGAGAAAGTCAAGGGGACCGGTTTGTTGTTTATCGACCGGTTCGCCGGTGATTGCCGGCAACTGGCAGCCTAACAGGAGCAGCTCGTCCCGGGTCAACCTGACCCTGCCGTTTTTGTCCAGCCGTTCCTTTCCCAGGGCATGGAACCAGCGCAAAGAAGTGTGCTCAAGGTCAAACCAGGTGCGGCCTGAAATATATCGTTGTTTATCGGCCGTGGCTGTGAGCAGGTCGCAAAGATTGATTTTACTGTTGCCGACCAGATAATAACCTGCGATATAGCACCAGTCCTTGTCTTCAACCATATCGGTCAATTCCAGGGCATCCGGCTCTGTTGCTGTAGTCCATTCAAAGATTTCCGGCTCTACCAGGTGGAGGTCGGAGCGGAGGGCCTGGCGATTCAGCTCAAGAAAGGAGGGAATATCTTCGTCGGCCACGATATAGGCATGGCAGGCTTTGTCTGCCTGTTCCCTGGCGGCAAAAGAAAAAAGAGACATGCCGGAAGTGTCCACGGGCTTTTGTTCAATTCGTTCCACAGCCGGAATCGGCGCCAGGGAAAACACGGAGTTGTCCACAATATATTGGTTACCGAAACGATACTGCTCCAGTTCAGCCAGCCCTCTCACCTCTCCGTTATGAAGGCGGCAGCATTTGGTTACCGAAATGGCGCCCTGGTCGCTGAAAGACACCTTTTGCATGGTTTGCGCCCTGGGCAGACGCTGGAGGCCGTAATTCTCCGGGCCGAGCAGCGCCAGCAGTTCCCAGGTGCGACGCCGGGGCATGGTCAGGGAAAAAAAAGGATTTTTACCCGGCGTGTGCAGCCGGTACAATCCCTGTTTATCCAGTTCAAGTTCAAACTTGATCCAGGGATTATGAAGAAACAACAGCCTCGCCAGCCACATCCATCTGGAAAGGTCCCGATGCAGTTTCTTGCCGCTTCTTCCGCGAGCCAGTAACTCAGCCTCGATGTCCGTGCAGGTCATAGAGACTAACCTCTCGATGAGAACATGCAGTAGATTAGAACCGGAAGATGAACGACCGGCGGAACCCAGGCCAAGTTCCCGCAACTCCCTGGATGCAGCCGGGGCTAACAGTACCAGCAAACTGAAACCATCTCTGCCGCGCACCTGCAACCAGGTGTCTTTGCCGGAACTGGACCAGGAAAATTCGAGCCGGTTCCCTCCCGGTTGTTCAAAAAGGTATACGCCGATCTTGTCCCAGGGACTCTGCTCAAAGGAACGGGGCACGGCATAAAGCTCTTCACCATTATCCCCCAGGCAGAGCAGAGCAGCTGCCGCCACATGTTTACAACGGTGACCACGGGTTCCGGCGACGCAGCCGCTGCACCATCCATCCCGAAAAACCAGGGTATGACGAGGGGTTGTGCCCGGCACGCAATTGATGACGGCGACAATATCATCGGAAATCGTCAGTCCGCTGCCGGACCTGAAATAGAGAAAATTATGGAATCGCTGTTTGGTAATCAGGGCATGGGCGGCCTCAATAGTCTTAATGGAAAACCATGTTTTCAGAAGAATGCGATGTTGCAGGGGCACTGTCTCAAGTTCCTGCAAAGGCGAGGCGCTGAAGGGCGGTAATGTCATGAACTGTAAGTGATTAAGGTTCAGATGAAAGGGCAGGATAACGATATGAAAACAAAAACATATTGAAAAATTCAGGAAAGAACAAGTATGATTTTCCAGAAAATGGTTTGAACAGAAATCAATATTTACGGATTCGTGATAATTTCTTTCCCCTGATCACCTTGAACCTAAATCCTGAAGCTGCAGGTCTGCTTGAGTGAAACGAAAGCGGACATGATGCCGGCGCCGCCAATGTCTACAAAACTGCACAATATCAGGAGACCCACGGCAATGCACAAAGACCACCAGAGATGAACACGATGACAAAGGAAAACAAAAAATACCAATGGGACAGCAAGGATTATGCTGCTAATTCGGAAGCGCAGCGGCAATGGGCCGTGGAGCTGATGGCAAAGCTCGGGCTGCAGGGTGATGAACATGTTCTTGATATCGGCTGCGGCGACGGCAAGGTAACGGCAATGTTAGCGGCAGAACTTGAGCGGGGAGAGGTATTGGGGATTGACAGCTCACCGGACATGATCAGGCTTGCCAAAAAAGCGCACGGCAAAGGTCGCAATCTTGACTTTTGCCTGGCAGATGCCCGCGCCCTGTCCTTTACCGCAGAGTTTGACGTTATCTTTTCCAACGCGGCCCTGCACTGGATACGGGATCATCGG
>CAZURY010000290.1:0-3636 GCA_964623145.1 uncultured Desulfobulbus sp.
GAGCCATTGGGGTAAATATCATGGATAAGAAACGATGCAGCAGGTGCATATTGCCCGAAGATTTTCCCCGTATACAATTTGATTCGGATGGCGTGTGCAATTACTGTCGCGCATGGGATAAAAAGTGGAAAAATTTTGACTATACGGCTGCGGAACGTGCGCTGCAACAGATCTTTGCCCGGGCAAAGGGCAAAAAACGGCAATACGATTGCCTGGTGCCTTTCAGCGGAGGACGGGACAGTTCCTATGTCCTTTACCTCTGCAAGGAGAAGTACGGGTTAAGGCCGCTTGCCGTTACCTTTAACAATCTCTTTATGAGCGAGTATGCGCTCAGCAATATATTCAATACAGTCCGGCTTCTCGGGGTTGACCATGTGATGGTTTCGTTCCGGCCCGGTCTGCTCAGGGAGTTCTATAAATCCATGATCCTTAAAGGGGGCGAATTCTGTTCCATCTGCACCAGCGGTATCAATTATGTAACCACGCTGTATCAGCGGATGTTTGCCATTCCCCTGGTGATTTCCGGGGTCAGCGCCCGGGTTGACGAACAGTCGCCCTTTGAGGTTACCAGTACCCATCCGGCCTATGTCCGCAAGGTCCTTTCCAGGAGCGGATTTTCCAGGGAAGATATTGATTCGCTCCTGATAAAACGACAGTATGAGCTTTCCGCCTTGGAAAAAATAAAGGTAAAACTCACGGATTCTGATTTCCTGTCACTGAACATGCCCGATTATTTGCCGTGGCATAACAGTGAAATCCAGGATGTGCTGGAACATAAACTGCAGTGGCAGACGCCGGACAAACAACAGGATCATATTGACTGCCGCTTTGCCCCGGTAAAATATTTTCTAAAAAACAAGCAGATCCCCCATTTCATCTTCAAGCAGGAGAAATATTCCCAGTTGATCCGCGACGGGCAGATGACCAGGGACGAGGCATTGCGGCTGCTTGCCGGTGCCCTGGAGCATGAGGACGAGCCGCCTCCTGAATTTTCTGAGTTTCTGCATTTTTTTGATTTAGACGAAGAGGAGGTGGCCAACAGGGAGGGGCGCAGTCACCTGGACTATATCACCCGTGAAGATACCCTGGTCACAGAAAGCCTTGCCTTCAGGATGCTGGCGCTGCCGTGGCAGGTAATCAAAAAAGTCAAGGGGGCATAAGACAGGGATATGTGCGGTATTGTCGGTATCATCAGTGATTGTCACCGGGTTGCGCGTCCGGAAATAGAATCCATGCGGGATGCTTTTCCCTACCGGGGCCCCGATGACGCCGGGATCTGGCTCCAGCATGATGGCAGGATTGCTCTTGGACACCGGCGTCTCAGTATTCTTGATCCGACTCCGGCCGGTCATCAGCCCATGCTGGATGAGAAGGCGGGCCTGGTTATTGTCTTCAACGGAGAGATCTATAATTATCTGGAAATCAGGGAAGAACTTCTCGCGCATGGGGCTACCTTTGCCACCGGCACGGATACCGAGGTGATTTTGCAGGCCTATGCCCGCTGGGGTGAGGCATGTATTGAGCGTTTTAACGGTATGTTTGCCTTTGCTATTTGGGAAGAGGAGCGCAGGAGGCTCTTTCTGGCCAGGGACCGGCTGGGTATCAAACCGCTGTACTATACCGAAAACCAGGATGGCTTCTATTTTGCCTCCGAGATCAAGGCGTTTCGCCAGGTACTCCCGGACCGGCCTGCGGTGAACGAGGAGTTGATCGACTCCTACATGAGTTTCGGCTATGTTCCGGGGGAAAATACCCTTTTTCAGGGTATCAGGCGGCTGCTGCCCGGTCATTGCATGGTGAAGGAGCTTGCCGGCGGCCCTCCCAAAGTGCGGCAATATTGGCAGTTGAATTTTTCCGTTGGCCCGGACAGGGGAGAAGCCTATTATCTGGCAAAGGCGCGATCACTCCTGGATGACGCCATAGATCTTCGTCTGCGCAGTGATGTTCCTCTGGGGATATTTCTAAGCGGCGGCCTTGATTCCAGCGCTGTGGTCGGGCTGCTGGCCCCCAGAGTCAAGGAACCTTTAAAGACCTTTTCCGTTGCCTATGATTTTGGCAGTCAGTTCAATGAAATGCCCTATGCCCGTCAGGTGGCCAAAAAGTTCAACACCGATCATCACGAGATTTTTATTACCCCGCAAGACTTTTGTGACTTTATTCCGCAATTTATTCATCTGATGGATGAACCGGTCACCGAGTCTGCGGCAATATCGCTTTATTACGTCTCTAAGCTTGCCAAAGAGCAGGTTACTGTGGTGCTGTCGGGAGAAGGATCTGATGAGATATTTGCCGGCTATGACCTGTACCGCTATATGGCCGTTTTAGAAAAGTATTTTAGAATAGGCGGCCAGGGGCTGACAGGTATGCTTGCCGGACTGGGCGCTAAAATGTTGCCGGAGGGGCATAAGATAGCCAAGTATTTACAGCTTGGCTCTTTACCCCTTGAGCAGAGATATAAAGGTATCTCCACCTATGAAGAGCGCTACAAGAAGCGATTGTATCGGGATGAATTTTATACGCTTTGCAATAAACAAAAAGATAGGGCTGTGCAGCGTTTCCTGGCCGATCTTTTTGCCCGGACCAAAAACAATGATGTATTGAGCCGGATGCTCAATTTTGATACCAAAACCTGGCTGGTGGATGATTTACTGATTAAAGCCGACCGCATGAGCATGGCTGCTTCCCTTGAGCTGCGGGTACCATTTCTCGATTATCGGCTGGTGGAGTTTGCCGCTTCCATGCCTGCCCACTATAAAATAAGAAATGGTCAGGGGAAATATCTGTTAAAAAAAATGATGGAAGACATCCTGCCCAAAGAGATTATCCATCGTAAGAAGATGGGCTTTCCCACTCCCTTGAAAATGATGTTTGAGGGAGATTTGTATGGCTATGCCCGGGATGTGCTGCTGGCGCCCTCGACCAGGGTTAATGCATATTTTTCAAGGGAGAGAATTGAGGAAGTTTTGCAGGAGCATAAACAACATAAAATGGATCATCATCGTTTAATCTGGCAGCTTATTGTTTTAGAGCAGTGGCTGGAAGGTGTGCTTAAGTAAACATGAAAATCCTTGCCCTCAGCTACCTTTACCCCAACTCTCTCTATCCCCATTACGGGATCTTTGTTCATAACCGCCTCAAGGCCGTCGGCAGATATCACGAGGTGAAAGTGATCAATCCGATACCATGGTTTCCGGGATGCGGCAGGCTGGAACGGTATCGAAATTATGACCGGATTCCTTCGCAGGAAGTGATAGACGGTATTGAGGTTTTCCATCCCCGTTTTCCGGTGGTTCCGAAGTATTTCAAGTTTTTTGACGCCATAAGTTACCGGGCCGTGGTGTTGCCGCTGGTGCAACGGTTGTATTCCACCTACCCCTTTGATCTTATCGATCTGCATTGGACATATCCTGATTTGCCGGCCGGGGTGGCCCTGAAGGAGAAATATGGGAAAAAGATGCTGGTCACCCTGCGTGGTAAAGAGGCTTTTCATATTGGCGAAGGACGAATCCGTGAGCGTTTGATCCGGAAGAACCTGCTCCGGGCCGATGCTGTCATAAGTCTAAGTAAGGAACTGCAGGCTATGGCGGTAGGTGTCGGGGTGCCTGAAAACCGATGCCGGGTAATCCGCAATGGGGT
>CAZURY010000291.1:0-3633 GCA_964623145.1 uncultured Desulfobulbus sp.
TACCTGTATAGTTGAGACCCGCCCCGACACACTACTCCTCGGAGTCTACGCTTACTTGCCATCTAATAACATGAAGTTTATTTTTTCCGAGTTTATCAAAGGGGGATACGAAAAAAAGCTTTTTAGGGAATAAGAGGAATTTTTTCGGCGTGTTTCCTTAACAGGAACCCATGGAATGCTTATCCTTTTTTTAAAGGAAGCCTGTGGTTTGCCTTGCAAATATTTTTGTAAGATTTGTTTTTTCTTTGGAGGAGGGGGCATGAAAATCGTTATTCTCGGGGCCGGGGCCATCGGTCGGTTGTTCGGCGTTTATCTCGGTCGCAGCGGACACCAGGTGAGCCTGGTTGATCCCGATCAGGAAGTGGTGTCGGTAATCAACAACCAGGGACTCGGATTTATGGAAGAGGGAGAACTTGACCCCGATGCCGTTACCTTTGTGCCGGCCCGAGCCGTTGTCCATGCAGCCGAAATCCGGGAAACAGAGCTGACCTTTTTGGCTGTTAAATCCCATGATACCCTGGCTGCCGTTCAGTCAGCCTCACATCTGTTTACTCCGGCATCGCCGATTATTACCCTGCAGACCGGTCTGGGTAATATCGAAACCATGGAAAAGATATTGGACAGAGAGGTGATTATCGGTGGTTTTACCTTTATGGCTGCAACGGCGCTCGGCCCCGGTATCGTTCGACAGGGAGGCAGGGGAAAAACCTATCTCGGTGAAGTAAACGGCGGCATGAGTGATCGGGTACGTTCAATTACCGAAATGTTGACTTCCGCCGGCCTGACCTGTACGCCGGTTCATCGGCTTATGGGTCGTCTCTGGTGCAAGGTGATCGTTTATTCAGCCATCAACGCGTTGTCCGCTGTGCTTCGGGTACAAAATGGCGAGTTGCTTGAATCAGTGGAAGGTGTCACCCTGATGAAACGTCTTGTGGATGAGGGTAAGCAGGTAGCCGGCGCCCTTGCCGTTGATTTGGTGTTTCATGATCTGTATGGCTTGCTTTTTGATGCCTGCAGACGGACCAGCGGCAACATCTCCTCCATGCTCCAGGATATTCTCAGCGGTCAGCGCACGGAAATAGAGGCCCAGTGCGGGGCGCTGGTACAGTATGGCAGGCAGGTCGGTGTGCCGACCCCGACGCAGGAAACCATGACCCAGCTGGTTCAACTTGTGGAGAGAAAGTCGGCTGGATCCAGGATCAGGGAGGCGGGGTAATGAACGACTGGAAAAAAGTACTGATTGCCGTTGATTCCACGCCGACTTCCGATAAGGGGCTGGAATATGCAGGAAAGATTATTGGAAAACTGTCAGGGGTGCACGTCTGCCTGCTCCATGTCTATCCCGAGCCACCGCCCGATTATTACAGTTCAGGAAAATCGCTGGCCGACTATCAAAAGAAACAGGAAGCAGACGCGGCAGTGTTGGTGGAAAAATGCCGAAATATGCTGACCGGCTCTGGAATCAGAAGAGAGGCGATTAGCCAGGACGTTCGCATGGCCGAGCAGAAGACCATCAGTGATACTATTCTTGATGTCCAGCAACATGGAGAATTCGGCACTGTTGTTGTCGGCAGGCGCGGCGTATCAAAGGCCGAGGAATTCTTATTTGGCTCCATTTCAAACGCACTTGTACATCATGCGCGCGATTGCACGGTCTGGGTGGTTGGCTGATGGTCGAGTTTGCTGATTTACCACCTAATATTATAGAAAAACTGCGGAATCACCGCGTTACCAGGAGCCTGAGAAGGAGGTCTCGCGTCTTTTCCGATACCACGGACTTTACGGCCATTGATTATGGGGATATCATTCTGGTTGACGGCCGATATTTTCTGGTGACCGCCTATACAAAAGAAGGCCGATTCGGGGTTGACGACCAGATAAAGCCCTGGGTGCCGCGTGTGGAAGATCTTGCTACCGGAAAGCGCCAGATTCTAAAACTTGTCTTTCACGAGACCTTTGATATTACCTTTGGACCATTTACCATTCCCTGTTACCGTAATCCGGAGAAGGAAGCCCGCGTTCTTGAGCTGGTGAAAGGGCATCCACATTTTATGCAGGGCGAAGCAGTTCTGGATGAAGCAGGCAACCTGGTGCGTATTCTTGAAATAATAGACGGCAACCGGGTCGACAAGGTGATCCATCGCTCTCAAAGCAGTCATGAGGAGTACTTTTACGAGGAGCTGCCGGGTATTCTCGCCCACTATCTGCCCTGTGTAAAGGCAATCGGCTTTCTCCATGCACACGGCTTTCGCCATGGCGATGTCCGGCGCGATCACATATTTGTTGAACGCAACACAGGCTGTTATCGCTGGATAGATTTTGATTATGATTTCTATATGCCGGAAAAACCGTTTGCCCTTGATCTTTATGAACTGGGAAATACCTTGATGTATCTAAGCGCACGAAGAAATTTTTATCCCAGGGATATTCTCAACGATCCGAATCTAGGTGAGGAAATTGCGGATACAATCGATCCCGGGGATTATTCACTTCTCTCAAAAAACCGAATTGCCAATCTGCAGAAAATCTATCCTTATATCCCCACCGCTCTCAATAATATTTTTTTGCATTTTTCCCTTGGAACAGAGGTGTTTTACGACACTGTTGACGAGCTGCATCAGGATCTTGCCTCGGTAGTCGAACAGGGGTGGTAACAACTCCCCCTTCCGACAGGCCGACACCGCCTGCCGGGTTTATCCTTTTCGTTGCACGCGAAGCCTTTTTCGTTAATGGATATGGAAGAGGGGATTTTTTGGCCCTGCCATGCATTAATGGAAGAGGAAAAGCCCGTGTTCAGCCGGTCAATGAATGAACACACATTCATTTTTTTACATTTTTTATTATTTTTCCATCACGATACGGAAAATTAGCTCTGCTGTTCTATCCGGTATTGCGGCTTTTTTGCATAGACATCAATAATTTTGAAGGTAAAAAAAATAAAAATAGATTTTTTTTTCCCTGTAGAGTTTTGTAGTTTCCCTTTCCGTATAAAGAGTAACATTGTTTCAACGGGTTATGTAGTATACGATGTGGTATCAAGAAGCATGTTACCGGTTTTCAAGGAAAAGAAAACCTTGACAGCATTTGAACAACAAGGTTAAGAAAACATACTGAAATGATTTTATTGGGAAATGTTAATTTTTCTGGAGACTTATAACCTCCCGAAATTTAGCGTAAAATGAAAAATTTCTTATTAGGGTCTTGGCAAGGAAACCGGTTAAAGAAACCCTGACGCGTAGAAGGCAATGAGCTCTTTGCGTAGAACAACAAGAGGAAGGTCATGAAAAAAACTGTGTACAGTATTTGTGGTATGTGTGCTGTTCGTTGTCCGGTAAGTGTTACCGTGGACGGGAAAGAGCCTGTTTGGATTGAGGGCAACAGCAATGATGGCGGCATGGGTAAAAGCCTTTGTGCCAAAGGCGGCGCAACGCTTTCGCAACGACTTGATTCTCAACGGCCAACCAGTCCGATGATTCGCACCGGTGAGCGCGGGGAAGGGCAATGGAAACATGTCAGTTGGGACGAAGCTTTCGATTATATAACTGATAAATTAAAAGGTATCATTGCAAAGGACGGCGCGCGCTCGGTTATTTTTAGTGATCGTGGCGGTCCGTTTGCGGATTTGAGGAAAGC
>CAZURY010000292.1:0-3623 GCA_964623145.1 uncultured Desulfobulbus sp.
GAGGAAGTTGATAAATGGCGAGCCATTCCCAACCCAAACGACTGGAAAGTAACCCCGGAGACGGCACGTCTTTTGAAACATTGGCGGCATCACAATTTTAGTGGTATCCGACCATTTTTTTGCCAGGTAGAGGCTGCTGAAGTAGCAATCTGGCTCATCGAAGTAGCGCCCAGAATGGGAAAAAGGGGCAAGTTCTTTCTTGAACATCTGGAGCGCGCCAACAACGATGCCAACCCGGAATTAATGCGGCTGGCATTAAAGTTGGCCACAGGTGCAGGAAAAACCACAGTCATGGCAATGCTCATTGCCTGGCAGACCATCAATGCCGTACGCAGACGTTCCAGTAAAAAATTCACCCGTGGTTTTCTCATTGTTGCTCCGGGCCTCACCATTCGTGATCGCCTCCGTGTCCTCCAGCCCAATGATCCGGACAGTTATTATGCCAGTCGAGAATTAGTCCCCAATGATATGCTTGGTGATCTGGAACGAGCTAAAATTGTGGTCACCAATTACCATGCCTTCAAACTCAGGGAGCGTATTAAACTGGCCAAGGGCAATCGCTCACTGTTGCAGGGGCGAGGTGAGGAACTTGATACCCAGGAAACTGAAGGTCAGATGCTGCAGAGGGTTATGCCGGATCTGATGGGTATGAAAAACATCATGGTTATCAATGATGAGGCCCATCACTGTTACCGGGAAAAGCCTGGCGAAGATGATGTTGCCGGCCTGAAAGGGGATGACAAGAAAGAGGCGCAAAAAAACAATGAAGCTGCCAGGCTGTGGATTACAGGCCTTGAGATTGTTGGTCGTAAAATTGGTATCCATCGGGTCATTGACTTATCTGCCACTCCTTTTTTCCTCAGCGGTTCAGGCTATGCAGAAGGCACACTCTTCCCCTGGGCCATGAGTGACTTTGCCCTCATGGATGCCATTGAATGCGGCATTGTCAAGTTACCCAGGGTGCCTGTGGCACAAAACCTGCCCGGTGATGAAATGCCCATGTTCCGTAACCTGTGGGAACATATCAAAAAAGATATGCCCAAAAAAAGGCGCGGCAAGGGCAAGGCTCTTGATCCATTAAGCCTGCCTGTTCGCCTGCAGACAGCTCTTGAAGCTCTTTACGGACATTATAAGGAGACGTTTGCATTATGGCAGACTGCCGGAGTGAAAGTTCCGCCTTGTTTCATTTTGGTCTGTAACAACACTTCCACCTCAAAACTTGTCTATGATTATATTTCCGGTTTTCATCGGGCCAATGAAGACGGTAGCAGCTCGTTTATTCCGGGCCGACTGGAATTATTCCGTAACTATGATGAGCATGGCAACCAGCTGGCCCGGCCCCGCACCCTGCTCATTGACAGTGAACAACTTGAATCCGATGACGCCCTGGATAAAAATTTCAGAACCATGGCAGCAACGGAGATAGAGCGGTTTCGTTATGAGATGCGTCAGCGTGGAGATCACAGCCAAGCAGAAAACATAACAGACCAGGATTTGCTGCGGGAAGTCATGAATACAGTTGGCAAGCCGGACAGTCTGGGTGGTTCCATCCGCTGCGTGGTTTCCGTTTCCATGTTGACCGAGGGCTGGGACGCTAACACTGTCACCCATGTCCTCGGGGTGCGGGCTTTTGGCACCCAGCTTCTCTGTGAACAGGTCATCGGTCGCGCCCTGCGTCGTCAATCCTATGATTTGAATGAGGAAGGGTTGTTTAACGTGGAATATGCCGATGTTCTGGGTATTCCATTTGATTTTACCGCCAAACCGGTGGTGGCGCCACCTCAACCGCCCAGAGAAACCATTCAGGTCAAAGCAGTAAAACCCCAGCGTGATCATCTGGAAATTCGCTTTCCCAGGGTTCAGGGATATCGGGTGGAGCTGCCGGAAGAACGTCTGAGCGCAAAATTTACCGACGATTCAATTTTAGAGCTGACCCCGGATATGGTCGGTCCTTCCATTGTGGAAAACCAGGGTATCATCGGCGCAGGTGTGGAACTCAGCCTGAAACACCTGGAGGATATGCGACGCTCCAGTCTCATTTTCCATGTGACCAAACGACTTTTGTACACCAAGTGGCGGGATCCCGGCGAAGAACCGAAGATGCACCTTTTTGGTCAGCTCAAACGCATAACCAGACAATGGCTTGATACCTGTCTCATCTGCAAGGGAGCAACGTATCCGGCTCAACTGATGTATCAGGAATTGGCGGATATGGCCTGCGAGCGGATTACTGCAGCCATTACCCTGTCTCAAATAGGAGATAATCCGGTCAAAGCTGTGCTTGATCCCTATAATCCAACCGGCAGTACCAGCCATGTAAACTTTAATACCTCAAAAAAGGATCGCTGGGAGACCAGCCCCGAAAAATGCCATATCAACTGGGTAATTCTCGACAGCGACTGGGAGGCGGAATTCTGCCGGGTTGCCGAAGCCCATCCCAGGGTTCTTGCCTATGTAAAAAATCATAATCTTGGGCTGGAAGTCCCTTATCGGTATGGTTCCGAGACCCGCACCTATATCCCGGATTTTATCGTACATGTGGATGATGGCAATGAAGACCCGCTGCAGTTGATTGTGGAAATCAAAGGCTATCGCCGGGAGGATGCCAAGGATAAAAAAATCACCATGGAGACCTACTGGATACCGGGCGTCAATAACCTGAAGAAATATGGTCGCTGGGCATTTGCCGAGTTTACGGAAGTGTACCAGATCGAGGTGGATTTTGAGGCAAAGGTCGAATCTGAATTTAACAAAATGATCGATACAATATCAGGCCGGGTGTAATGAATGAGTAAGACAATTCAACTGAAAGGGCAATGTTATGATCGTTGATCGGCCCGACGAGTACCTGCTCAGTATTCTACAGGAGCTGCGTAAGCTCCCGTCTGAAACCGAGTGGGTGGAATTTAAACATAATAATGACAACCCTGAAGAAATTGGAGAATACCTTTCAGCTCTTGCAAATTCTGCAGCACTTCTTGGCAAGGTTAATGCCTATATGGTTTGGGGGGTTGAGAATACCAGCCATGATCTGATTGGCACTGTTTTTCGTCCGAAAACTTGTAAGATTGGTAATGAAGAGCTGGAAAACTGGCTTCTCCGCCTGCTGTTTCCTAAAATCAACTTTAAATTTTATGAATTAACCGCTGACGACCTGCCGATTATTCTCCTTGAAATCGGTGCGGCATTTCGACATCCCGTTCAATTTCAAGGTACAGAATTTATCAGAATCGATTCTTACAAAAAGAAATTGAAAGAGCATCCTGAAAAAGAAAGGGAGTTATGGCGTGTCTTTGACCATACTCCCTTTGAGCGTGAAATTGCTGCTGAAAACATCAACACAGAAGATGTCCTGCGTTTGCTTGATTATCCTGCCTATTTTGATCTTTTCCAGCTGCCGCTGCCGGAAGGAAGAGACGGTATTCTCTCAACCCTGCAGGCCGATGAGATCATAGAAAAAGGTAATTCCGGGAAATGGAATATTTCCAATCTTGGCGCAATACTCTTTGCCAAAAATCTTGCTGATTTTTTGGGCTTGAAACGTAAAGCTGTACGGGTCATTGTCTATAAAAGTGATAACCGCGTTGAAACTCTGCGTGAACAGGAAGGAACAAAGGGTTATG
>CAZURY010000293.1:0-3616 GCA_964623145.1 uncultured Desulfobulbus sp.
TTATTACCCGATTGCCCTGCCCCACCAGAAACTCCGCCAGCAAACCAGTGACAACAGATTTACCGATGCCGGTGTCGATGCCGCAAATTGCAATTATCTTCGTATTCATTTCAGTTACAACCCACCCCCTGTTCCACATTCATACGGCACATTTCACAAAGATCAAAAAAACGACGACCGGAATCATCAATCTATTGGTGATTCCGGACGATTTTTCATTATTTTTTTGTCTTTTCCTTCACTATCGGTATACTGAAGAAGTAGAAGAAAAAAATAGCCCGACCAAGGATACTCCATGATATCCACGTTAAAAAGAAACTGCACGAAGAAACGATTCGGGATTTTTTCATAATATCGAAAACACACAATGTCTGAATACAAAAAACATCAAAAAATAATCGTCGTTGATGATGATGCCGCCCAGCGATTACTCCTCAGAATGTGTCTTGAGGGAGAGGGGTATGAAGTACACGAGGCAGACAGTGGATATTCGGCGCAGCGTTTGATAGAAAAACATCCGGATTTCCGAATCGTCATCACAGATCTTGACATGCCGGAATTAAACGGCTTCGACCTGATTAAAAAAATCCGGGCCCGAGAACTTCATTACACCTATATCATTGTTCTTACTTCTAAAGATGACGAGGAATCGCTGGTCAGGGCTTTCTCCACCGGAGCCGATGACTACCTGGCCAAACCGGTTAATCCCAATGAACTCAAGCTGCGTATCCAGGGCGCCATCAGGGTACTCAGACAGGAAACCCAGGAAGAGCTTATTCTGGCGCTGGCCAAACTGGCCGAATACCGCAGTGATGAAACCGGATATCACCTTGAGCGAGTGCAGCGCTACTGTCGTCTGCTGGCCATGGATCTATGCGAGAACTGCCCGGAGCTTGAAATTCATGCCCAGTTTGCCGAAGAGATTGCCCGGGTCAGCCCACTGCATGATATAGGCAAAGTGGCGATTCCCGATAATATCCTCCACAAGCCCGGCAGATTGACCGACGCTGAATTTGAAATCATGCGAACTCATGCCGCAATCGGCGGCCAGCTCCTTAAGGATATTTATGCAAAAAACGGCTCTCCTTATCTAAAAGTTGCCTATGAAGTCGCCATGCACCATCACGAACGCTATGACGGGACAGGATATCCTGACGGTTTACGAGGTGAAGAAATTCCTATTTCTGCGCGAATAATGGCCCTTGCAGACATCTATGACGCCATGGCCACCAAGCGATGCTACAAGGAACCCTTTCCCCATGAAAAAATCAAAAAAATAATCCTGCAGGAACGGGATCAGCACCTGGACGGCATAGTGATAGACGCGTTTCTGCGTCAGGAAGAGATATGGATAACCGTTCGGGATCGGTTTGCGGAAAATTCATAGAGATCGCGGCCAAGTCGGTTGATACTGAGTCATTATGGGCGATAAACCTTCTGAAGCCATACGCATAAAGCAGGTCGACCTTCTCTATCAGCAGCTTCCCTTTTCCCTGCTGACCACCGCAATCGTTTCTCTTCTTTTTCTCTTTTTTCTCAGCGATTTCCCAAACCAAAAGGCATTACAACACTGGGTAATTCTGATGTTGACGGTTCTTTTTTTTCGCTGCTGTTCAATTTTTTTCTATAAAAAAACAAGAAAAAAACACTCCTGTTCCATCAAATCAGCGGAACTCCTGTTTGTTATTGGTGCAGCTTTAACAGGAATAACCTGGGGGGCTCTTGCCTTCTGGATATACCCAATGACAAAGGAAGTTGGCTCCCGTTTACTCATCTTGATCATTCTTGTCGGAATAACCGGCGGCTCCGTCGCCACCCTTTCGTACCGAAAACTGCCGGTAACTCTTTTCGTCAGCTTTACACTCCTGCCAATCCCCTTTGGACTCTACCAAGTGCCTGACAGCCAGAACATAGCTATTGGTCTTGCCTTAATCATATACACTATCTTCCTGCTGAAAAATGCCCGAGTATTCCAAAAAAATAATGAACAGCTTCTTCTCCTGGAGGAGCTGGCCGTCACAAGAGAAAAAAAATTACGAAAGTCTCAGCAGCAGGCCGAGGAGGCGAGCCGATCCAAGTCCGAATTTCTGGCCAATATGAGCCATGAGATCAGAACGCCCATGAATGCTATCATCGGTATGACCCGGCTGGTCCAGGAGACGGAACTGGATTCGGTGCAGAAAAAGTATGTAGGCAGGATAGAGACTTCCTCCACCATGCTGCTGGGCCTGTTAAACTCCATTCTCGACTTTTCCAAAATCGAGGCAGGGCAGCTTATCCTGGAAGAACAACCCTTTCTCCTGGAAACCCTACTCGATAACGTTTATTCAACCATGATCGGACTGGCCAGAGAAAAAAAGCTGACCCTTATTCTTGATCAGGACAAAGACGTGCCCGAAGCCTTTATTGGTGATGCCGTCCGGCTGGGGCAGATCCTGGTTAATCTGGTCGGTAATGCGATCAAGTTTACCGACCAGGGCGAGGTCAGCATTCATGTTTCCCTGAATGGGCTTGCATCCACCGAGGAGAAAACAGTTCTTTGTTTTGCCGTCAAAGATACCGGTATCGGTATTCCAAAGGAAAAACAACAGCATCTCTTTCAGAGCTTTCAGCAGGCCGACGGTTCTATTACCAGGCGTTACGGGGGCACTGGTCTTGGCCTGGCCATTTCCAGACAACTGGTGCAGCTCATGGGTGGAGAGATCAGTCTGAGCAGTACGGAAGGGATAGGGTCCACGTTTTCTTTTACCATTGTCTTGCCGAGCTGTACCAAAGAAGAGGTACAACAGGTCTGCCGGATTGATGCCTCCAGTCACGGCAAAGTTACCAGGCTTTCTGTCCTTCTAGTGGAAGACAATGAGGCCAATCGCGAGTTGGGGACAATTATCCTGGAATCATCAGGGCAGAAAGTGCAGGTGGCGGAAAATGGTCTGCAGGCACTGCAGCTGCTCAGTAAGAGCCGATTTGACGTCATCTTGATGGATGTGCAGATGCCGGAGATGAACGGGGTGACAGCCACCCGGGTTATTCGGGCTGTAGAAGAGGGAAGAGAACCGGAGACGATGCTTACCGGAGAATTACTTGTACAACTGAAAGGGCGGCTTGGCGGGCGCCATGTACCGATTATTGCCCTGACCGCCCATGCCATGGACAGTGACCGGGCCCGGTGTCTGGATGCCGGCATGGATGAATACCTGACCAAACCCTTTCAGCCCGAGCAGGTTATTGAGGTTTTACAGAAGTTCGGCGGCCAAGAGACGATGATGGGTCCTCCGTCCGCCTCCGACGGACCAGTGTCCCCGACTGTCGATGATCCGGACCTGGAGGAAGATCTCGGCAGCTGCGTTAGGGAACACTTAAGCAAAACGTACAAGCTGCAACCCGAGCAGGTTGATCAGTTACTGGTTACCTCGGCCCGGAGTCTGGCCGAGCATCTTGACAAGGCGCTGGCGGCGCTTAAGGCCGAGGACAGTGAACTGTTACGCGAGGCAGCGCACGGCCTCAAGGGGAACCTGCTCAATCTGGGCCTGGCCGAATACGCACAGACAGCAGCTGAGATTGAGCAGGGTGCAAAAAACGGCGAGAGCCGCTCCTGTCGCCGCAGGCTTATCTCGCT
>CAZURY010000294.1:0-3604 GCA_964623145.1 uncultured Desulfobulbus sp.
CTAGCGTATACCGTGTGATACCGGAAGAAGCTCCCTGACAAAGTATATCTGACCGGGAGGTGGAAAATGTCTGTTTTAGAGTGTTCCGAAAAAACAGTAGAACTTGATGAAAATGGTTTTCTTTTAAACCTGGAAGACTGGGATGAAAATGTCGCCCAGTCACTGGCTACCACGGTAGGCATTGATACTTTAAATAGAGAGCAACTGGAAATAATAACGTTCATGCGAAATTATTATTTGAAATTTAAAGCATTTCCACTGTTAGGTCAGGTCTGCAAAATTGTGCATCAGCCGGGAAAATGTGTCAACGAGCAATTTATAAACCCTGAAAAGGCGTGGAAGATAGCCGGTCTTCCAAAGCTCGATGGTATTCATTTTATCACCGTGGATGGAGAAAACTATAAAATGGAAGAGTGTTGTTGAATTCCCAGGCGAACTTTGAATGAATGTCCTGCGTCGCCCCGCATTGTAATGTGGGGCGACGTTTTAGTTTAGGCCAGGGGAAAGAACATGATAACCAGACGGGCACCCGTTAAGGACAGGCCCTTTCACGCATTTCCCAACGACCTTTGTGAAAAATATCCGGGCTAATCATCAACCTCTCGTATCCACTGTTCAATTTGGGCCCTGGTGGGAAGAAGTCCGCAACTTTTCAGCTTGTTGTTGATAACCAGAGCAGGAGTCTGTAAAATACCAGCCCGGCCGATTTCGTCCGGATCATGAATCTGTTCAATATCGGCAGCTATTTCCAGATCTGCCAAGACTTCGATGATCAGCTTTTGCAGACCATTGCAACTGACGCATCCGGGGCCGAAAATTCTGACAACCAGGCCTTCTCCTTCATCCGGCTCACCTCGTCTGTGCCGGGCATATTCTTTAAAAAGAGCAATTTTATACTGCTCTTCCATAGCCGTTGGGATATAATTATTTTTTTTTACGGTTCGATAGAGAAAATCCATGGCCTCAGCTTCCGTCATCTGTTCGGCGGCTGCTTTATTGAGGGCGATATCCAGACCAATCAGACCGATATGCTGAGTTCCTATGCAGATGGTACGGGAAGTGGCAGCGTCCATAGGGGTTGAGCGGTTTTCAGGATTTACGGAAAGTAGGGAGAAATCAAGCCTGTCATAGAATAGTAACCGTTCACCAAGATGCTGTTTCGCCCGCATTACCAGCATACTGTGAACGTTTACATAGAATACAATATTCTGCCGGAGGGGTAAACCGGAATCGGAAAAAGCGGGAAAAAAAGGCCTGTTCTGGTAGAGTGATTGTACAATGAAAGATTTGAAAAAAATCCCCTGTGACGAAGTGCGAAAGCTTTTTCCCGAGGCTATTCTACAATATCTCTCTGCTATCGCCCGGGAAAAACCCTCGGGCATTTATCTGGCCGGTGGTACCGTGCGAGATCTTCTTCTTGGACGAAAACCGGCAGATGTGGACTTGACTGTTGCCTGCCACGGCAAGGCCTGGGCCAGGGAGCTTGCCCGTTTGAGCGGTGGGGCTTTTGTTGAACTGGGCAGGGAGGAAGATGCCGGCAGGGTGGTTGTGCAGGGAGAAACTATTGATTTTTCTTCTTTTCGCTCCGGTGCAGTCACCATCCGGCAGGAACTGGTCAAACGCGACCTGACCATCAATGGCCTTGGGATCTGTATCGACCCTCTGGTTGATAATGCCGGTTGCACAGAGGAAGATACGTTTGCGGTTATTGACCCCCAGGGCGGCGTTCTGGATGTTCTCTCCGGCTTGATTCGTCTCTGTTCCAGGCAGGCCATTATTGATGATCCTCTGCGCCTGCTCCGGGTATTTCGGTTTGCGGCAACGCTCGGCTTTTCAATTGAGGATGCGACCCTCTCTGAAGTTGAGCGACATCGGCAGCGGATCGGGTTGATTGCCCCTGAACGTATCGCCCATGAACTCGATCTCATTATGGCAAGTGATCAGGCATATCAGGCCTTTGTCGGCATGGCCAAGACCGGGCTTCTTTTTGAAATCATGCCGGAGCTTTTGGCAGGAAAGGGTATGGAACAACCGTCGAGCCATCATCTTGATGTCTTTGATCACCTGCTGGAGACCCTGCGTCAGGCGGAGCGGATACAGGAGAATCCAGGCCGCTTTTTTCCTGAAAACGGCCCTGTCATGGCATCATGGCTGAGAAAGGGGCATCATCGCCGGCAGCTTAAATGGGCCGCCCTGTTTCATGATGTGGGAAAGCCTGCGGTTTATGGAGTAAATGAGGATAAAGGGGGACGTATCACCTTTTATAATCATGATCGGGAAGGTGTTTCTTTGTTTGCCGACATTGCCGGGCGTCTGCGGTGGTCAGGAGTGGATATCCAGACTGTTTCCCTGTTGATCAGCACCCATATGCGCCCTTTTTTTCTGGCCAATGATCAGCGACAGGACCGGCTGACCTTGAAGGCCTGCCTGCGTTTACTACGAAAGGTTGAAGATGATCTCCCCGGTTTGTTCATGCTGGCCATGGCTGATGCCCTGGCAGGAAAGGGAGAGGGGAGCCCGGAAAAAATGGAACAGGAGGTTGCTGATCTTTTTGCCCGGCTGTATCTGGTGTGGCAGGAGCATGTTGTTCCCGTGCGTACTGCCGAACCGTTACTCACCGGTCATGACCTGATTAACGAGCTGGGCCTTACTCCCGGACCCATATTCCGTGAGATTTTGATGGTTGTGGAAGAGGCACAGATGGAACACCGGATCACAACTCGTAGCCAGGCCTTGCGACTGGCCGCTGATTACGTAGCCGGGGCAAAGATGACGGATTAAATTTCACAGGAATATTCACAGGAATAAAAGATGCGCAGGGAACAGGATTATTATTTTAAAAAGGCAAAAAAAGATAACTATCCGGCCCGGTCGGTATATAAACTGGAAGAGGCCCAGGAAAAGTATCGTTTTATCCGTAAAGGAAAACGGGTGCTGGATCTTGGTTGTCATCCCGGCAGCTGGAGTCTGTATGCGGCTTCGGTCCTGGGAGCAAAGGGAATTGTTGTCGGCGTCGATTTGCAGGAGACTCGTCTTGAAGGACAAAAAGGCGATGCCGAAATTCACCTCCTCTGTTATGATGTTTACGCCGATGAGCTGGTTGAGAACATAAAAAAACAATGGCCCGGTTTTCACGTCCTGCTCAGTGACATGGCGCCCCGGACAACAGGCAGCCGGTATGCCGATCATCAGCATTCGCTTCGGCTTGCCCGCCGGGTTCTGGAACTGGCCCGGATATTTCTGCATCCCAGGGGCAGTATGTATATTAAAGTTTTTCAGGGTGAAGATTTTCCGGAGTTTGTCAAAGAATGCAATACCCTGTTTGAAAGTGTCAAGGTTGTTAAACCGGCCAGCTCGCGCCGGGAGAGCCGGGAGGTTTTTATACTGGCAAGAGGGTATACCCCGGTGAGCCGGTCAAAGAAAAAATAGCACGAACATTATCACCGGCCGGAGGATTGTTTTGGTATTTTTCAGATGTTACCAAAGCAAACCTGTATGGTGATTAAAAGCATTTTTTATGGAAACGAAAAACGCATGCCGATGGGAATGGAACACCGGAACACGGATTTTGCGGTTCCGGTTCAGTTGGCTGCTTGAACAGAAC
>CAZURY010000295.1:0-3604 GCA_964623145.1 uncultured Desulfobulbus sp.
GGATCAGCATGCGACAACACATTGTTACCTCTTCGCTGTTATGAAAACCGCGCTGCCGCTATGAACGGCAGTGCAACATTTCATACAAACAATAACCACAACTTCAGGGCATACAATTGAAAACAAAAATTCTTGTGGCCAATCGTGGTGAAATAGCCATCCGTATAATACGGGCCATTCAGGAACTCAATTATGAGGCAGTTGCTATTTATGAATCACCTGATCGTGATTCCAGACATATCCGCATCGCCGATGAAGCCGTTTGGATTGGCGATGGACCACGCTCAGACTATCTGAATATTGACAAGGTCATAGACGCCGCCATCCATTCCGGCGCCATAGCCATTCACCCCGGTTACGGTTTCCTGGCGGAAAATCCTGACTTTGCCCGTGCCTGTGAAGATGCCGGTCTGGTCTTTATCGGTCCATCTTCCGAGGTGATTGAAAAACTCGGCAACAAGGTTATGGCAAGGGAGATCATGGCCGAGGCCGGCATCCCCATGGTGCCGGGAACCGATAACCTCAAACCAGGTGATGCAGGGCTTGCAGAGGCGGTCGCTTTTGGTAAAAAATACGGCTATCCGATTATGCTTAAGGCAACCTCCGGCGGTGGGGGCCGCGGCATTCGCCGGATAGAAAATGAATCTGAACTTGCCGAGCAATATTCCATTGCCCGTTCCGAGGCCAAGGCAGCCTTTAATGATGATTCCGTTTACCTGGAAAAGGTCGTCGTCAAACCCAAACATGTCGAGGTGCAGATTATTGCCGATAAAACCGGCAGGACCATACATCTTGGCACTCGGGACTGCTCTATTCAGCGCCGTAATCAGAAACTCATAGAAATTGCCCCCGCCTTTCACCTCAGCCCGGAACTCAATGAACAAATCTGCCAGACCGCTATCCAGGCGGCCAGAGCAGCCAACTATTTCAATGCCGGCACGGTTGAATTCCTCCTGGACAGCGACAATTCCTTTTATTTCATGGAAATCAATACCAGGCTGCAGGTCGAGCATACGGTAACGGAGATGATAACCGGCATAGACATTGTCCGCACCCAGATTAAACTTGCTCTGGGCAAAGAGCTTTTGTTTGCTCAGGAACATGTGCAACTGCGCGGACACGCCATAGAAATGCGTATCAACGCAGAAGATCCACAAAACAACTTCATGCCGGAAGGCGGTAAAACCATCACGGTTTACCATTCACCCGGAGGATATGGTGTTCGCCTTGACGGATTCTGTTACCAGGGCTTTACCATCCCGGAGGCCTATGATTCACTTCTGGTCAAACTGACCGTCTTTGGCTGGTCATGGAACGAAACCGTCGACAGGCTCAAACGATGCCTGCATAACTTCGTCATCACAGGCCCCAAGACGACTATTCCCTTTTACCTTAACCTGATCAATCACCCGGATTTTCAAAAAGGTCAGTTTGATACCTCATTCCTCGATGAGAATGAACAGCTTTTCGAGTATGAAGAACAGGCAAGCGAGGTGAACAAGCTTGCCAGATTAATAGCGGAAATACACCAAAAGAAACAAAACACCTATGCGGCCTGACAAGGCTTTATTCCCCACGCTATTATTTTACTAAGCGAACGAAACGGACACAAATATGATACGTATTACTGAAAAGATGACACCCGACGTGGTGCTTGACACATTACGCCGTGCTGATGGATATTACATCACCAATACGGCCAGGGATATGTCCCAGTCGGATTATAAAAACCGTATTCTGCTGCATACGGATCTCATGGCAGCCGAAGCCCGGGAAGATGCCGGTTATTTTTCTCTGGAAATAACCGGTGGCGCATCCATCCACGTTGATATTCTTCGCAAACAGGTTGATCCCTTTCTCAAACTGAAACTACTCAGGGAGCAGATGCCTGACACCATGTTTCAGACCCTGTGCCGCGGCGTCAATCTTTTTGGCTACCGACCGTATCCGCAAAACGTTATCAGACTTACGGTCCGCGAATTTGCCAAATATGTCGATGTATGGAGAACCTTTGACTTCATGAACCATGTGCCAAACATGGAGGCGGTTTTTGAAGAGGTTGCCAAGGCAGGAAAGATTAATGAGCCCTGTATCTGTTTTTCAACCGGACCTGAACACACCGATGATTTTTATGTAAAAAAAGTCCAAGAGATTCTCGATGTTACCGGTCCTGAAATCATTTTATGCATTAAAAATCATGGTGGTCTCGGCACACCAAAACGCATCGGAGAGCTGGTCAACGCCATCAAACAGGCCTATCCTGAACTCGTTATTCACTATCACGGTCATAACACGGACGGGAATGATATCGGCCGGATATTGGCAGCTGTATTAAACGGCGCAACCATTGTTGACGCCTCCGACCACTCCTTTACCGGTTTTTACGGACCGCCTCCCGTGCTGTCCGTTATTCAAACCCTAAAGGATTACGGTAAGGTTGCCGTTGGCATGGATGAAGAGGCTGTTATCAGGTCTTCGGATGTGATACGTGACCAGCGCCGGTATTATGGTCAATTCGAAGCACAGATCAAAGGATTCATGCCCACCGTACAGATCCACAAACTTCCCGGCGGTGCAATGGGTTCCAGCCTTGAACAGGCTGCCAAAGGCGGTTTTCTTGATAAAATGCCGGATATCCTGCATAAAGAGCTGCCCAAAGTCCAGCAGGAGCTGGGCAACTGGTGGAGTGTTACTCCGGGATCCCAGATTCTCTGGACCACTGCCGTGTCAAATGTCCTTGAAGGGGAACGTTATGGTAATCCATCCGGAGATTTAAAAAATCTGCTTTTAGGAAAATATGGTCCGTTTCCCTTCTATCAGCCACCGGACTGGATTTATGAAAAAGCCTTTGGTCCTGACTGGAAGTCAGTGCTTGAACGCGATGGCGGCATGGAAACCATCGATGATATTGACATTGAAAATGAACGGGAAACACTTACAAAAAAGCTTGACCGGGAGCCAACGGAACAACAACTGGTTACCTATTTGCAACATCCAAATGATGCGGTTGAATTTTTCAAATTTGAAGAAAAATTTGGCCAGTCCTATGTCCTGCCACCTTCGATATTCCTGAGAGAAGGCGGCTTTCAACTTGGTGAAAGCCTTATTTTCCGTGACCATAACGGAAAAGAGCATATTATTGAAATCGGACCGAGCCAGAAAGATGAAGACGGACGGACCAATGTCTATCTCAATGTTGATCATTCCCAGAGGACCTATATTATTGAGCCGGATGTCGAAAAAGGATCTGCATCCCAGGTGACACTCTCCAAGGATGAAATTGTAAAACTGGCAAAAAGCGGCGATATCCGTGCGCCCTTTGGCGGTAATGTCTACGAAATTTCAGTGGAAGAGGGTCAATCGGTGGAAGTTGGAGATCAGGTCGCCATTCTTGAAGCGATGAAAATGCAGACCCCGATTCTCACGGAAGTCGCCGGCACGGTGAAAAACATCTCAACAGAGATCGGCCAGGCATTAAAACCAGGAGATAAAATCCTTCAGATAGAAAGCGGGGAGGAGTGACCAGCGTGGCGGCGTCAAAAGCCTTGTCAACGCGCCACAGCAATTTATCAAAATTAACCCGGATATTTCACAGGTAAGCACA
>CAZURY010000296.1:0-3589 GCA_964623145.1 uncultured Desulfobulbus sp.
TACTCCTCCATTCGAGATTTAACGTATATCCAGAGCCAATGACGGCCTTTTACTTTTTACGGGACCATCAGAGTTCATCATTTTGAAAAATTATGTTCCTGCCTGCAGCCGGGCCAGGATATGTTCATTCCTATCACGAAGCTCGAGGATTCCATCCTGTAATCGATAGGCTTCGGTTTTCCGCATGGCATCAAGAAAAGCATCTTCCAGGGAAAGGCCTTTCATACAGGCCATGCGGGTTGCAGCCATCTTGTTGAAAACAAAAATTTCTCCCTTGATAAGATAGGTACCGAAAAATCGGTTACATCCTGAAAATCCGTGCATCCGGTTTCCCTTAATATCAAAAATAACATAAGGTTCGTCCTGACCCTTGGTCAGGGTGATTGGTTTGTTGTCAACCTCAATGAGTTTCCAGGTTGTATTGAACAAACTCAGCCGCCGGTGATCTCCCCGGCAATCCTGTTCGGGAAAAATATTAAGAAACCTGGTAACAACCAGCGCCTCGGCGCCGGTTTCTTCATCCGGAGTCGGTTTGTTTATCAGACTTCCTTCCAGCAGAACCAGAAACGATTCATCCTGGCCGTGGGGAGTTGTATCGTAGGCTTTTTCAAGGTGTCTGTAATCCTTTCCCCTGGCCACGGGAAAGCGGATACCACTTGTGCATTCCGTAAAAAATCCCTTTCCGGCGTGGGCACTGTACATCCCCCGCATACGAACAGCGTCCGGAAAGGGATCCATGGCTGGATTCTTATGCAACTCATAGTTTTGATCACCGGGTATTTTTTTTCCTTCAACATCCTGGAGCCGCAGGGTCGTCCGATCAACCAGTTGTAGAGTTTTAAGCGACCCTCTCCTGTTGCCAAGCACAATAAGATTATTGGTCCGGTCATATTTCCAACGTCCAATCTCTGCCACACTGTCCCATGTTTTCCCCCGAATCGATGTTTTTCGAAGCTGATATAAACCACCTTTTTTAAGATTGAGGACGATATCAATACCATCACAATCAGGACAGGGGATACGGCCGCTGAAAGAAGAGGGCAGGATAAGGGGATTGGATGATTTATCAGGATTTGCTGGTTGCTGGTGGCTTGCGCAACCGGAAAGCGCAAACAGGAAAACAAGAAAAAACAGGGAAAAATATTTCATGATCTCACCTAAAAGCAAAGGAAGTTTATTGATGTCTTTAAAGCAGGTCAACAATCAGGCAAGGGTCTCGTCCAACTCCTCCTTAAGATCACGCTGAAAGAGTTCCCGGACAGCCTGCATGCACTCCTTATCCTCATAAAGAATCTGGTAAGTCTGTTCCAGGATGGGCATTTCAACCTTGAGGGAATGAGCAAGGTTGTAACAGGATTTGGTTGTCTTCACTCCTTCAGCCACCATGGTCATTTCAGAAAGAGCAGTGGCAAGCTTTTTTCCCTTGCCGAGTTTAAGACCTACGGTGCGATTTCGGCTGAGATTACCGGTGCAGGTCAACACCAGATCGCCAAGACCGCCAAGACCTGAAAAAGTGAAGGGCCGGGCGCCCATTGCTACTCCCATTCTGGTTATTTCAGCCAGACCACGGGTGATCAGAGCGGCGCGGGTATTGAGTCCAAAACCGAGGCCGTCACTAATGCCGGCGGCAATGGCAATCACATTTTTCATTGCTCCGGAAACTTCCAGGCCAATCACATCGGTGGAGGCATAGGCGCGAAAATAATCAGTGGCAAACAGATACTGGACGGCCCGGGCGGCATCAATGTCGGCAAAGGCCACGGTTACCGCCGTGGGCTGATGGTCGGCCACCTCTTTGGCAAAGCTTGGTCCGGAAAGAACGCCGAATGAGAAATCATCGGCCCGGGACCCGGCCTCTTCAACCATCAGTTCGGTCATTGTTTGACGGCTACCTGTTTCTATACCTTTAACAGCGGAAACCAGCCGAGCGCCGGTCTTGAGAAAGGGAAGAAGCCGGCGGAATACCTGGCGAAAACCATGGGAGGGTACCACCATAATCAAGCAATCGGCGTCCTGGACAGCAGCCTCCAGTTTTTTTTCCAGCTTTAGAGTATCCGGCAGTAAAAAACCGGGTAAATAACGATTATTCTCATGATCCCGCTGTATCTGTTCAATATGTTCCGGCCGATGGCCCCAGAGCCATACATTTTCTCCCTTGTCGGCCAGCAGTTTGGCCAGAGCCGTACCCCAGCTGCCGGCTCCTATAACAGCTATTTTATTCATTACTGTCTTGTTTATCTTCGGATTCATCGTCCTCGCTTATATCTTCGCGGGCAAGCATGGACAGGCCTACAACCTTTTCACCATCGGCAAGATTGATAAGACGCACGCCCTGGGTGTTCCGACCGATAATCCGTACCGTATCCATGGGCATACGGATAACCTTGCCGGAATTGGTTATCAGCATGACCTGGTCTTCATCCACAACCTGCAGGGCGCCGACAACCATACCATTCCGTTCACTGGTTTTGATGGCAAAAACTCCCTTGCCGCCGCGACGTTGCAGTTTATACTCGGCAACAGCGGTCCTCTTTCCGTACCCGTTTTCCGTGACGGTCAGAATAGAATCTTCGCTGGTCAGAACAACCACGCCTACCACCTCGTCATCCTCACCCAGGGTAATTCCCTTGACGCCTGCTGCCAGTCGGCCCATGGTTCGGACATCGGATTCATGAAAATGGATGGACAACCCCTTTTTGGTGACCAGAAAGAGTTCATTTTCTCCGGAGGTGATGGCTGCGGTGAGTATTTCGTCATCATCCTTGATGGTCAGACCATATTTTCCTTTACGTAACGGCCGCTTGTATTCGGCAATGGAGGTCTTTTTAACCCGACCTTTCTTGGTTACCGTCAGCACGGTTTTGGACTCATCGGCCTCGGCAAGGTTTGCCACCGGCAGAATGGCTGCCACTTTTTCATTCTCACCAAGTTCCAGCAGGTTGACAATGGCCTTGCCGCGAGCTGTTCTACCGGCCAGCGGCAGTTCATAAACCCGGCGCCAGAAAACACGGCCCCGGTTGGTGAAAAAGAGAAAGGTATCCAGGGTGGAGGCAATATAGAGATTGGTAACAAAATCATCTTCCACTGTGGTCATGCCACGAACACCCTTGCCGCCGCGACGCTGGGCCCGGTACAGACTGATGGGATTGCGTTTGATATACCCTTTGTGGGTAACAGTGACCACCATTTCTTCCGGTATAACAAGATCTTCCGGCAATATTTCATCCGGAGCGTCAATAATTTCTGTTCTCCGTTCATCGCCATATTCGTCACGAATTTTTTCAAACTCTTCCCGTACAATCTGCACCACCAGGGCATCATCGCCAAGCACACTTTTCAACCATTCAATACGCTTGATAATCTCTTCGTAATCCCTGACAATCTTATCCCGTTCCAGGCCGGTCAGCCGTTGCAGACGCATGTCTAAAATGGTCTGGGCCTGGATTTCAGAGAGTTCAAAACGGCTGATCAGACCCGCTTTTGCCTCGGCAGGATTAGCAGAACCTCTGATCAGGGCCACTACCTCATCAAGGTTGGAAATGGCTATTTTAAGACCCTCAAGGATATGGGCCTTTTCTTCCGCTTTACG
>CAZURY010000297.1:0-3577 GCA_964623145.1 uncultured Desulfobulbus sp.
GAGTTGATTCATCACCTCATTACCCTTGTCCAGGAAGCTAAGGAGGCCGATAAAATCAGAGCTGTTGTCGGCGTGCCGGCTGAATCATTTAAGGTGAACAAAGTAGCTTTAAAAAAAGCCGTGGCAGAATTTGCCGAGTCACTGTTTGTTGTCTCCGAGCCTTTTGCTGTTGCCTATGGCGTTGGCGCACTGGACAACGCCCTGGT
Source organism: uncultured Desulfobulbus sp. (assembly GCA_964623145.1). Taxonomy (GTDB): domain Bacteria; phylum Desulfobacterota; class Desulfobulbia; order Desulfobulbales; family Desulfobulbaceae; genus DRLX01. Next base: position 207 of record CAZURY010000297.1, read on the forward strand.
GATCGATATCGGAGCAGGGACCGTGGATTTCTGTATCATGCACGGAACCGTTCCCGCAGAAGAAGATCAGCGGACAGTGCTCACTGCAGGAGATTACATCGACCAACAACTCTTTACCTTTCTTGAAGAACGGTATCCGGAGGCGGATTTCAATCTGAACATGATTCGCCGATTTAAGGAACAGCATAGTTTTGTCGGAGAATCAAAAGAGGATGTGGAAGTGGAAATTCCGGTTGAAGGGAAATCCACGGTCCACAATATAACCGACGAAATCAAACGGGCCTGTGAATCCATCCTGCCGGCAATTGTCGAGTCCACCCTGGAGCTGATCGCAAAATTTGATCCGGAATACCAGGATGCCATACGAGAAAATATTATCCTGGCCGGCGGTGGCAGTCAAATTAAGGGGCTGGCCGATTATCTTGAAAAGACCATTGGTGAATATGGTCCAACCAAAGTTAAAACAGTGGATGACCCTCTATTTAGTGGCGCTGACGGCGCTTTGGAGCTGGCCAGGGAAATGCCTGAAGAATACTGGACGGAACTCTGATTTCTTTTTGATATTCTTTTTTTCGCCAATCCTATCCCAGCAGTTCGGCAAGAGCTGTCTGCAGAGAGGTAAGCGGTCGGCGGCAGAGTTGGACTTCACTGTTTTGCGCACATTGCTCAATCTCTGCCGCTGTCTGTGCGTATTCCGCCAGGCCCAGATTGAGCAGATTGCCCTTGAGGCCGTGCGCCGCCTCGCGTAACAGCTCGCTGTCCTCGGCCTTAAGTGCCGCCAGCGCCTTGTCAAGATGCTCGGCCAGACTTTTTTCTGAAGTAACCAGCAACTGGTCAACCTGCTCGGGTTGCAGCTTGTAAGTCGCGCTTAAATGTATTCGCACGCGGCTGCCGAGATCCACCTCCTGCTCATCGACAGTCGGGGACACTGGTTCGTCGGAGGTGGAAGGAGCCTCCATCATCGTCTCTTTTCCGCCGAATTTTTGCAACGCCTCTACCACCTGTTCCGGCTGAAAGGGTTTGGTCAGGTATTCATCCATACCCGCATCCAGACACCGAATCCGGTCGCTGTCCATGGCATGGGCGGTCATGGCAATGATCGGCACATGGTTCCCGGCAAGCCGGCGCTGCAACTTTAACAGTAATTCTCCAGTAAGCAGCGTCTCCGGTTCTCTCCCCTCTTCCACGGCCCGGATAACCCGGGTGGCCGTCACCCCGTCCATCTCCGGCATCTGCACATCCATAAGAATGACATCAAATTGATTTGTACTAAGCAGCTCCAGGGCCTGCAGGCCATTTTCCGCCACCCGCACCTTCTGACCCGATGATTCCAGAATAATAGTACCAAGCTCACGGTTGGCCTCGTTATCCTCTACCAGAAGAACAGCCAGACCGGTAACCTTGGCAGCACTGGTGGCATCAATCCGGCAAACCTGTTGCACCTCTTCTTTAGCGCAGATCGGCAAAACAATGGTAAAAGAGAAGGTGGATCCGATCCCTTCCGTACTGCTCAGACTGATCTCTCCCCCCATGAGCTGCACTAACTGCCTGGAAATGGCCAGGCCCAGACCGGTGCCTCCATAACGTCTGGAAATGGAGCTGTCTGCCTGTTGAAAGCTTCCAAAGAGATGGCGCTGCTTATCCGCCGGGATACCAATGCCGGTATCTTTAACGGTAAAGCAAAGAACCGTTTTCTCCTCTGTTGACGCAGCCCCATCCAGGGCAACATGGACGCTGATCTCGCCCTGGTCGGTAAATTTGATTGCATTGCCGACCAGGTTGACCAGAATCTGACCCAGGCGGGTACTATCACCTACAAAGGCATCAGGTACTTCTTCTCCCCGCTCGATGAGCAGGGTCAGCTTCTTCTCTCTGGCCAGCCCGATCATGGTGGTATAGACATTGTCCAGGACCGTTTCCAGGAAAAAGGGCTGTTCTTCCAGGATGAGCTGACCGGCTTCAATCTTGGAAAAGTCAAGTATCCCGTTGAGCAGGTCCAGCAACATGGCGGATGAGGTCGCTATTCTGCCTACATACTTTTTCTGCAGTGGATCAAGTTCGGTCTCCTGGACCAGCCGGGTCATGCCGATAATGGCATTCATGGGCGTCCGGATCTCATGGCTCATGTTGGCCAGAAAATCCGACTTCGAACGGCTGGCCGCCTCAGCCTGTTTGCGCGCCTCTTCCAGCTGATTTTGATACTCGTGAATTGCCGTCGTATCCTGAAGTATCCACACAGAGCCTTTTTCATCAAGGGCCATGCAATCAACCGCCTGACCGATCAACCGCACCCAAATTTCATCCCCCCTGGCATTGATTGTTTTAAATTCAATATCGACAATATTTCCCCGACGCAATACCGGAAAATAATCAATTGCAAATTGTTCATACTCGGTGTCATGTGGAAAAATGATGCGGGTATCCTGAAACTGCAACTGTTCAACAGAAAGACCTATTATTTCCGCCGCAGCCTCGTTTATGCCGACGATTTTTCGTTTTTTTACATAGGCAATCCCTGCTCCGGCATGCTTGACAATCAATTCAAGTTCGGCCAGTTTTTCCTGCAGTTGTCCCTCAATTCGAACCTTTTCAGTAATATCATTTTTTACGGCCACAAAATGAGTTATCCTGTACTCTTCATTACGAACCGGGGCAATAACCGCATCTTCCCAGTAGAGGGATCCGTCTTTCTTTTTATTACAAAACCGGCCATACCACACCTTACCACTGCTTATTTCCTGCCACATCCGTTGATAAAAATCCGGCGTCTGCTGACCACTTTGCAGCAATTTGGGATTTTGCCCCAATGCCTCTTCACGAGTGTAGCCTGAAACCCTGGTAAAAGCAGGGTTTACATATCTGATTTGTCCGTCGATATCAGTAATAACAATCGAGCTGGCGCTCTGCTCAACCGCAGCTTCCAATAACCTGATTTTTTCCAGATCTTTTATTCGCTGCCTGAGGTCGGTAATAAAGGCATAGCGGAAAAGAGGGTTTCCTTCGCTATCCCGCATCAGATTTGCATCAATATATACAGGGACTAAATTACCATTTGCACCGCGTAAGTTAGCCTTTATCTTCCCGCGATCAGCATAAAGAATACCGTTTTTCGCAAAAACCCGTGGAACATCTCCGGCGGAAAACAGCTCTGCCGGAGATTTTCCAACAATATCCTCCGGACTGCGCCCAAGCATGGAACACAGGGTGCTGTTGACGGACTCAACAAGAAATCCTTCCGGCTCCATAATCCAGAAACCATCTTTATTTTTATCAATAACAGCCTTAAAGCGCTCAAGATGCGCCATTTTTTGACGTTTTTCACTCTGGAGTTCCTGCTCCATTTCCGCAAGACGCACCCGTTGTTGTTCTAC
>CAZURY010000298.1:0-3550 GCA_964623145.1 uncultured Desulfobulbus sp.
GTCAAAGACAGGGCAAATGATTATGCAGGCAGGAGGTGCCGATATGGTCCATCAGTTGACCTTTCACCGGGAGATCGACAGGTTAAAAAAGAAATTCATGGTTCTCGGCTCGCTGGTGGAAGACCGGGTGCAGAAGGCCTGTCTTGCCATCCGGACCAGGGATCCCGAGCTTCTCGAAGAGATTATCGGTTCGGACTGGGAAATTGATGAGATGGAGATCGAGGTCGAGGAAGAATGTCTGAAAATTCTTGCCCTGCATCAGCCTGTTGCCCGTGATCTTCGTTTTCTGGTGGCGGTTATCAAAATTAACAATGAACTTGAGCGGATCGGCGATATTGCCGTCAATATAGCCAAAAGAGTGCAGGTTATCAGCAAGGATTCCAAGGTGAAGGCCACGGTTGATTATCAGCCCATGTCCGTCAAGGTTATCAATATGCTCAAGCACAGCCTGGATGCCCTGGTGACCGAGGATGCACATCTGGCCAGGATAATTTTTCTTGAAGATTCCGAGGTCGATCAGTTTCGTAACCAGGCCTATAAAGAGATTATCCGGGAACTGGATTCAGAGCCCGGACATGCCGCCTGCCTGGTCAACCTCTATCTGCTCTCCCGCCATCTGGAGCGTATCGGCGACCGGGCAACCAATATTGCCGAAGAGATTATCTACCTGGTTGAGGGAGAAATCGTCCGCGGGGAGGCTGACTGAAATGTCGAGCGGTTTTTTTCTGCTCATCCTGCTGGCCCTTTCGTCGGTCGCCTTTATGCAGGGAAAACGAAAGGCTCTTGCCCTGTCGCGGTTGTCGACAGATCAGAAGCGAACAGGCAAACTCCACTCCCTGCCGGGATATTATGGTTTGTTGACGGCCCTCTGGTGTCTGTTGCCGGCTCTGGTGATTATTGCCCTGTGGACGGCCTGTGGTGATTCCATTCTGACCGCGCTTACCTTAAAAACTCTGCCGCCGGCAATGCAGCAGTTGCCGGCCGATGAGTTGAATCTTCTCGTAAATGATCTGCACAACCTGGTGGCCGGCCATGTTGCTGCCCGGGATATTAAACCCGTTTTGCAGCAGGCGGCCGACCGGTATATTGAAATGCAGCGGCTTGCCCGTCTCCTGCTGGGCGCTGTTCTGTTTGCGGTCGCATCTTTTTCCGGCCTGCTTGTTTATCGAAGAATCCGGCCTGACATGCGGGCTCGCAACCATGTTGAGCAGATTATCCGTTATGGACTTATCTTCTGTTCGACCATTGCCATCTTTACCACCATCGGAATTGTCCTTTCCGTTCTCTTTGAGTCGCTGCGTTTTTTCAAGCAGGTACCATTGACCGATTTTCTGTTCGGCCTGAAATGGAGTCCGCAGATGGCCCTGCGTGCGGATCAGGCCGGTTCTTCCGGCAGTTTCGGCGCCGTTCCGGTTCTGGCCGGCACCTTTATGGTTTCCGGGATCGCTCTGGCCGTGGCCGTACCCATTGGTCTGATGTCGGCGATCTATTTGTCCGAGTACGCCGGTAAAACAGTGCGGGCCTGGGCCAAGCCGGTCATGGAGATTCTGGCCGGGGTGCCTACGGTTGTTTATGGCTTTTTTGCCGCCCTGGTTGTGGCCCCCTTTATCCGTGATACCGGCGCATTGTTCGGCCTTGACGTTTCCTCTGAATCAGGCCTTGCCGCCGGCCTTGTCATGGGCATCATGATTATTCCCTTTGTGTCGTCGCTTTCTGATGATGTTATTAATGCCGTACCTCAGGCCATGCGTGACGGTTCCTACGGGTTGGGCGCAACCAGGAGTGAAACCATTACCCGGGTTATTATTCCGGCCGCCCTGCCCGGTATTGTCGGATCCATTCTGCTGGCGGCATCCAGGGCCATCGGTGAAACCATGATTGTGGTCATGGCCGCCGGCCTTTCCGCCAACCTGACCGCAAATCCCCTGCAGTCGGTTACCACGGTAACCGTACAGATTGTGACGCTTCTGGTCGGCGATCAGGAGTTTGACAGTCCCAAGACTCTTGCCGCTTTTGCCCTGGGATTACTGCTCTTTGTCATAACCCTGATACTCAATGTCATCGCTCTCTATGTAGTGCGCAGGTACCGGGAAGAATATGAGTAAACGTTCAACAGCCATGAAGTCGGAAAATAAAAAACGGGAAACCACCATGGAGCGGATCCATCGTGGCCTGGGAAAACGCTATCGGAGGGAACGCTGGTTCAGACGTTTCGGCCTGGGCGCCGTTATTACGACCATTTGTTTTTTAGGGATTCTTTTCGGCTCCATTGTTGCCAACGGCTGGTCGGCATTTAAGCAGGCCGAGGTGCTGCTCGAAATTCATTTTGATCCGGCCATGTTTGATGTCGATAATCTGGCTGCCGCGAATTATGGCGGCCTGGTCAAGAAATCACTGCGGCAGATGTTTCCTGAAGTCAAAAATCGGCGGGACAAACGTAGGTTGTATAAACTTGTCAGTAGTGGAGCAGCTTTTATCCTGCAGCGACGGGTTGCCCATGACACCAGCCTGATCGGCAAAACTCTTGATATCTGGCTGCCGGCCGACGACGAGGTGGATATGTTTCTCAAAGGGTATATCCGTCGCGATGTTGCCGAGAGTGATCGCAGGCTCAGTGACAAACAGATCGGCTGGATTGACCAGCTGCTCGCCCGGGGGCGGTTGCAGGAAAAATTCAATACCACTTTTTTCACCGCCGGTGACTCCCGTGAACCGGAACTTGCCGGTATACACGGCGCCGTGGCCGGTTCACTTTTCACTCTTTTTGTTACCCTGGCCCTTTCATTTCCCATCGGTGTGGCAACGGCGGTGTATCTTGAGGAATTTGCCCCCTGCAACCGGTGGACAGATCTCGTTGAAGTTAACATCAACAACCTGGCAGCGGTGCCCTCTATTGTTTTTGGTCTGCTGGGCCTGGCGGTTTTTCTTAATTTTTTCAATATGCCCAGGTCGGCGCCATTGGTAGGTGGTCTGGTACTTACCCTGATGACTTTGCCGACAATTATCATCGCCTCCAGGGCATCGCTGAAATCAGTGCCGCCGTCAATCCGGGAAGCGGCCCTGGGCGTGGGCGCTTCCAAGATGCAGGCCATTACCCATCATATTCTGCCGCTGGCTATGCCGGGTATGATGACCGGTACCATCATCGGCATGGCCCAGGCCCTGGGTGAAACCGCACCTCTTTTGATGATCGGCATGGTGGCTTTTATTGTTGACGTGCCCCATGGATTTACCGATCCGGCAACCGTGCTGCCGGTACAGATTTATCTCTGGGCCGATGCGCCGGAACGCGCTTTTGTTGAGCGGACCTCGGCGGCCATCATGGTGTTGCTCGCCTTTCTGATTGCCATGAATGGCCTGGCCGTCTTTTTACGCAAAAAATTTGAACACCGCTGGTAAGATCTAATCTCTTTCTAATCATTCCCTAATCTAATTCTAATATGGCCTGATTATAGAGAGTGTAGGTCTGGTTGAGTTCCGCGAAAGCGGACATTGATGGTGTCGGCTTTCGCTGCACTCGGGCAGACCTGCAATCAGGATTAAATTTTTG
>CAZURY010000299.1:0-3527 GCA_964623145.1 uncultured Desulfobulbus sp.
ATAGGTAAGCGAAGACTCCGTGGGGCACTGGTAAACGTTTACATTATGCAGGTAGTGCAGGCGAAACAGCATCTCGGTGAACGGTTACACAATATTCTACCATTATACCGGACACAAGGCAATAAACCTCCGGGAGAAAGGAACAACCTTGTCCTTGACGAAAACCATGGTTCGGTCGATAATATGATGCGCTCCTGCAATTGACAATCAACAGGGTATAAACTTTCCGTGTCGGCGCGAAAACGCCTGACGATGCCAATCAGAAAATACAATAAACCCATGCAGGCAGAACATCCCCATAATACGCCACTTGCCGAACGAATGCGGCCAAAAAACCTCACGCATTTTGTCGGGCAGGATCATCTCACAGGAGAGGGACGCCTGCTTCACAAATTTATTCAACGAGGAAAAATACCGTCTCTCTTGCTCTGGGGTCCGCCCGGATCAGGTAAAACAACCCTGGCAACGGTTCTTGCCAATAAACTCTCGGCTGATTTCATTTTTTTTTCCGCTGTCCTGTCCGGAGTCAAAGATGTAAGGCGTATTGTCGCCGAAGCCGAAAGAAAAAGACCCCAAACCGACAAACCCACCATTCTTTTTGTTGATGAAATCCACCGCTTCAACCGGGGACAGCAGGATGCCTTCCTCCCCCACGTTGAAAGTGGCTTGCTGACCCTGATCGGAGCGACGACGGAAAACCCGTCCTTCCATATCATAGCGCCGCTTCTTTCAAGGGCCCAGCTTCTTATCCTGAATCCGCTGACAGGCAAAAATATCAAAACTATTACCCGGCGAGCCCTTACCGATCCTGAACATGGGCTGGGAAAACTTGGATTGACAATGGGTGAAGAGGCCCTGGATGCACTGGCCCGGATTGCCGATGGTGACTGTCGGCGGGCATTAAACTGCCTGGAAACAGCAGCAGTGCTTGTCGGCGATACCGATGGTCACCATGAAATCACCCTGGATATTCTCCGTGAATCTGCGCAGCAGCAAAGCCTGCGCTTTGACAAAAAAGGCGAAGAACATTACAATCTTATATCAGCGCTGCATAAAAGCATGCGTGACAGTGACCCCGATGGCGCGGCATACTGGCTGCGCCGACTGCTGAAAAGCGGCGAAGATCCACTCTATATTGCCCGCCGCCTTATCCGTTTTGCCAGTGAAGATGTCGGCAATGCCGATCCGCACGGATTGCGGATGGCGCTGGAATGCAGAGATGCATATCAGATGCTTGGTTCTCCGGAAGGAGAACTGGCCCTTCTCCAGGCTGTCACCTACCTTGCCACTGCTCCAAAGAGCAATGCTCTTTATATAACGGAAAAACGGATAGACGAGGATATACGGTCAACTGGCTCCCTGCCCGTGCCTCTGCATCTACGCAATGCCCCCACGGGTATGATGAAAAAAATAGGCTATGGCAAGGGCTACCGATATGCCCATGATCAGGAAGACGGCCTTGTCGACCAGGAACATCTCCCCGCTGAACTGGCGGGTACAACCTATTATGAGCCAACTAACCGCGGCTTTGAGGCGATTATTCGCGATCGTCTTATCAAGTGGCGAAAAATTTTAGCAAAAAGAGCACAAAATCATGCAAAAAAATCATAAGGCATACACTCTTCTTCACCTCTTTTTTTTCGGAACAGTCCTCTCAATGCTTGCGGCAGCTACCATCAGTCCGGCTGCGGAAAAAATAACCATCCTGTACTCCAATGATATTCGCGGCGAGCTTGAACCCTGTGGCTGAAGCCGCCACCAGCTGGGCGGTCTGTCCAGAAAGGCATTTTTTATAAACAAGTCACTCAAAAAAGAACCGAAGGCGATTGTCATCGATGGAGGGGCTCTTTTCTTTCCACATCCTTATCTTTCCGACGGCCGGCAGGAAGCAGCCAGACGCACCGCCGAAGGAATCGGCCGGGCAATGGCTGAAATGCGGACCAAAGCTATTGGTATTTCCCCGTATGATCTCGCAGCCGGCCCTGATTTTCTGGCTCGCCTGGGCCGGAACAATAACCTGGGTCTGCTCTCGGTCAATCTTTATGCAACCAAGAGCGAAACGCCCCTCTTCAGACCATATCTCCTGACAAAATCCGATACCATCACAATTGGTATCATCGGCCTGACAGGTGATATGCCTGACAACCGGCACCGGAAGCAATTCCGCGTTCTCCCGTGGCAGAACACTCTACCGGAAATCTTGAAAAAGATCGAAAACAAGGCCGATCTCATTATCCTGCTCTCCAGTGCCTCCCAGAAAACCAATGAAAAAATTGCTCAACAATTTAACAATATACACCTTATAGTAGAGTCAGGCCAGGGAAACGGTAACCAGGCCCCTGTCAATATAAACAATACCCTGCTCTGCCAGGCCGCAAGCCGTGGAAAATATATTGGTATCCTCAATATTGACTGGAACAACTCAAAAACCTGGGGCGACAATATTCCCGGACAACTCAAAAACGCACAGAATCGCCTTGATAGAATACGGTGGCAGATTGGCCGAATGCAGAAACGCCATCAACCCAAGGAACTACGGAACAACTCTCAATTCCAACGGCTTATTCGGAATAAAAAAGAACTGGAACGGAAAATCAGGACCCTGATGAGCCGGAAAAATGATGCGGAAAACAGTCCCTGTCAATACAGCAACACTTTTATCGCCGTGGAGACCTCATTACCGGAAGATAAAACAGTTAAGGCTATTGTTGCCCGGACCAGGCGTGATGTGAACAAAATGAATAGAAAACGACAAATTAAGCAGCGACAGAGGCGGGAAAAGCAACGACAAACACGAAATAATCAAAAAATTTCAGGACCGCTGGACAACATGGCCGGCTGGCAGGCCTGCAAAAAATGCCATCCCACCCAAGTCGCCTTTTATCTGCAGACAGATCATGCTCAGGCATGGCAAACCCTGGTTAAACAGGACCAACAATATAATACAGACTGTATTGGCTGCCATGTCACCCTGCCGTCTTATGACCAGAAGCTGACCAGTCAGGAAGCGTTGCTCTTTAACATCCCTGCAAAATTACAGGGAGTGGGTTGTGAAACATGCCATGGACCCGCCCTTCGGCACACCCGGGATCCGGAAAATATAGCTCCGCAAAAACCAAGGGAGTTCACCTGTCGGCAATGTCATACCCAAAAACGAGATAAAAATTTTAATTTTACCGAGAAAATGAATAGAACCCGGTGTCCCGCCGGTTAAACATGGGGATGAGCCTGATACCTGATGCGGATAAACCGGAAATTCGAAAAGAGAAACACCAAATTCGAAACAATATCAAATAACCCTCGACCGAATGATCAAATGGCTGCAATGCTCGATACTGTAATTTGCCCTTGTTTGTGTCATTAAAACATTTTCGGAGTTGGAATTTATTTCGGATTTTGAGTTTATTTTCCGCCACAAAAAACAAAAAAATTAAAACCTGCAGCTTGGGGCGAAGTACCCTGAAACCTGGGTTTCGCTCTCGTCACACCGCTCTGCGGTGTGACGCAATCTGTGGCGCTCTGCGCCT
>CAZURY010000300.1:0-3526 GCA_964623145.1 uncultured Desulfobulbus sp.
AATATATCTTAGAGCGCATCAACTGGAACCAGGATCTCTTTGTCTTTGCCAATGTGTCCCAGGATACTCTGGATTATACCGGTCCTTCGGTTAATAAAGGCTCAAAAGCCATGATGATGGGACTTGGGGAAAAACGACGTGAATTACCAGAGGAATTTACCGGCGCTCTTCCCGATGGCTGCGAGCGGCCGACCTGCTATCTCCCCGGAACACTTGTTGTCCAGGGAAGGCCCTATGCAGATGCACCGCAGCAGGCCGCTGAACTTGCCCGGTTTCAAGGAATTGATAACTGGCCGGTTGTCCTGCTCGTTGATTCCAGCGCAGAAGCTACTCTCAGTCTGCAGGAATTTCTCTGGACGTTTTTCACCCGTTTTGAACCTGCCGCTGATATCCATGCTGCCTGCGAGACGACAAAACGTTTCCACGTAGGCCTTACCCCACCTGTGGTCTTTGATTGCCGAATGAAGCCCTGGTACACGGATGTTCTTGAAGTTGACTCCGGGACGAAGGCCCTTGTTGATGAAAAGTATGCGGCCATTATCCCCGCTCGCTGGCGTTGATTTTTTATCCGAAAACTCCCCGGAGACGGGCCTGCCCTTAGCGAAATGAAGAGTTTTCATCATTTGTTGAGGCGCCGCCGGCCAATCTGGTCCGGCCATGCTGGTTTATAACCTTTTTTCATCCTGCTGATATCTCCAATGGAAGAGCGATTACAAAAAATTCTTGCCGGGGCCGGCATAGGATCTCGAAGAAAATGTGAAGAATTCATTAAGGCAGGGAGGGTTCAGGTAGATGGCAAACATGTTACTCAGATGGGATATAAGGTTGATCCTGATAAGGTACGAATCAGCTTTGACGGCAAGCCCGTTACCTGTGAAAAAAAGATCTACCTCCTGCTGAACAAACCGACCGGTTATGTAACCACCTTATCTGATCCCCAGGGAAGGGCCATTGTTACCGATTTATTGACAACCATTAATAAACGAATCTTCCCTGTCGGTCGTCTCGATCTCAATTCCGAAGGCGCCCTGCTCTTTACCAATGACGGCCGCCTGACCAATTTTATTCTTCATCCCCGTTACGGTGTTACAAAAACATATGAAGTAATCGTGGAAAATATCCCGGCTCCTGGTAAATTACGGCAGCTTGAACAGGGAATTTTCCTTGACGGCACCAAAACTTTGCCGGCGAAAATTCGTTTTCTTTCTCAAAAAAATTTTCTTTCTCAAAAAAAATCAGAAGCACGACTGGAAATCATTCTTCATGAGGGAAAAAAGCGACAGGTCAGAAAAATGTTTTCGGCAATCGGTAATCCGGTGAAAAGGCTGAAAAGAACAGCGTATGGAAGGCTTACCCTGGGTAATTTACGACCTGCTCAGTATCGTTTTTTAACTAAAAAAGACTTAAAAAATATTTTTTCCGGTAAAATTCCCTTTACAATCAAAAACATACCTGATTAAATCTCCATAGTGAATTAAAGAATGAATAGTTCATCCATACTTTAAAGGACATAACAGACCGGTTGTCAAACTTGCTGCGTGAGGGAGAACAGCATGAACAAATCAGAACTGATTGAAGCCTTGGCCGAAAAAATGCAACTACCTGTTCGAGAGGCGGCATCGATCACCAACACCATTATCGATACCATGAGTGATGCCTTGGCCAACGGTGATTCTATTGAAATCAGGGGATTCGGTTCCTTTGTGGTCAAAAAGTATGACTCCTACACCGGTCGAAACCCCAAAACCGGGGAAAAGATTAAAGTCTCTCCCAAAAAACTTCCCTTTTTCAAGGTCGGTAAAGATCTGCGTGAACGGGTCAATAAGAATCGCAAAAAATAGAACAACAGTATCTGTAGAGCTCTTTTCTCTTGTTTCAATTGCCATAGACCGGTAGACATGAGCCGTTGCCGCTGTTCTTCAGACATGATTTTGCGCTGAAAATATAGAAGAGGCCACTACTTTACAATTTTTCCAACCAGATCATAGGTATGAGCCTCCGAGACAGCGACCGAAACAATATCTCCGGGCTTTGCCTGACCATCTGCAATATACACACAGCCATCTATATCAGGGGCCTGAAAGCGGGTTCGCCCTTCAAGTAACAAATCAGTCTCAGGGCTGATCCCCTCCACCAGCACTGATTCCACCTTGCCCACAAATCGCTGCATATTGCGAGCGCTGATTTTGGCCTGAGTTTTCATTACCCTGGTGTAGCGCTCCTCTTTGCTGCGTTCATCTACTTTGTTCTCAAGTAGATAGGCAGCGCTGCCCATTTCATCCTGATATTGGAAAACGCCGACATGATCCAACCGCCAGCGCCCCAGGCAGTCAAGTAACTGCTCGACGTCTTCTTCAGTCTCGCCGGGAAAACCGACCAGTAACGTAGACCGAAGCGCACAGTCGGGAAGATATCTACGAATTTTCTCAATAAGCTTCTCAAGGTCCTCCTGACCATAATGTCGGTTCATCCTCTGCAATACTCGATCACTGACGTGCTGAAAAGGAATATCGAGGTACGGTACAATTCTTGGCTCTTGGGCCATCAAAGCAAGCAGCTCTTCGTCTGTTGAAGTGGGATAGAGATACAGCAGACGTATCCAGGGGATATCCGTCTTTACGAGAAGATGCCTGAGCAGGGCAGTTAGATTAACATCACCTCCAAGATCATTGCCATAGGCTGTCAAATCCTGAGCAATGAGATTCAGTTCACGCACTCCCCCTTCTGCAAGACGTTGAGCTTCGGCTACCAGATCATCAAGGGGCCGACTGCGTAGTTCACCGCGAATAAATGGAATCAGACAATAGGTGCAATGATTGTCACAGCCATCGGTGATCTTCAGATAGGCCTGAAAAAACGGGGTGGATAGACGGCGTGGGGTTTGGCTCTCCATCAGGAAGCGGGGTGGATGTGCCAGGAGGAAGGGTTTTTTTGCTACTGCCTTTTGCCTGATCAAATCTCCAATGATATCGATTTCATTGATGCCGATAAAGATATCAACCTCCGGAAGTTCTCCGAGTAATTCTTCTCCATACCGCTGTACCAGGCAGCCACAGACAACCAGCATCACCTCATTATTTTGTTTTTTATATTCAGCAAGACGTAAAATTTCATCAACAGCTTCCTCGACAGCCGGTTGGATAAAACCACAGGTATTAACGACCAGAAGATATGCCTGGCCTGGATCTTCCACGACATGATAGCCTTCATTTTCAAGCACAGCCAGTATAACCTCGGAATCAACAAGGTTCTTGGCGCAGCCCAGGCTGACAAGATGCATGGTCTTTTTTTCACTCATGGTCCTTATCCGTACAGATTTTCCTCATGATCCAATAAAAAAAGGGAGCTGCGGCAAGTGCCGCAGCTCCCTTTTTACTGATTTACTTATCCCGTCTTTACACGCCAAGAGCGGCTTTGAATGGATTAGCATACAGCAGGATAAAAGCAATAACCAGACCATAAATAGCAATAGACTCAACAAGAGCCATACCAAGAATCATGGTAGTGGTGATCGCACCTTTTGCTT
>CAZURY010000301.1:0-3508 GCA_964623145.1 uncultured Desulfobulbus sp.
CGGGAGAGGTATCAACACTCGGATTTTTTATCTTTATTGGAGCAGTCAGAGTTTATTGTAACCGATGGTGGTAGCTTGCAGGAAGAATCTTCATATTTAGGGATTCCCTGCCTGTTGCTGAGAAAGGCGACAGAGCGTCGGGAAGGGCTGGGCGAGAACGTGGTGCTGTCCTGTTATGATCAGGAAGTCGTCAGTTCATTTGTGCAGAATTATAAGAAGTATCGCCGAAAGTCTTTAAGAGGAGGAGCCAGTCCTTCTGATATAGTTATTGACTCAGTTCTTCCCTATGTTTGATGCGAAGGGGTAGTAAAAGGACTAGTAGTAGATGTCTGTTTTTTGTTCCGCTGTTGAGTAGCACATTGTCCTGAATAAGATCAGGGGGTATTTTTTAGAATAGCTTGACAAACTGACAGTCTTTGGCAAATTGAATGGTCTCCTTTTGGAGGCCTTTTTTTTTGCAAAAAAAATGGGCGGTGAAGTTCTGCAAAACTTCACCGCCCCAAACGTTGGATCTATAAAGATCCTCAAAAAAAAAACTATTAAAGATGATAATCTTTGTTTCCGTTCTTCTCAAGAACATTTTTGAGCAGGGTCGTGATTTTCCCTGGAAACGCCCCCCATGCTGTCCCAGGTGTAACCACTACAAAGTATGGAGTCATGGATTTATTCAACGGCACTTTGATGGGTTCGACACATCCCTGTTACTGAAATGCTACCGCTGCCCTCTCTGTGGGTGCATCTTAACTCTTCGGCCAGATACACACTTCTCACGCTTTCAGGCATCTAAAGAGACAATTCGTTCCTCGATTGAGGAGCGTGTACAATCCGGCCGATGGCCTCCATCCGCTCTATCTTTTTCAAGGCTGAGACATTGGATGAAAAATCTGAAGCGGAGAATAAAGGCGATTCTCTCCGACACCTGGAATAGCGGTACTCTTGCCGCCTATGATTACTTAATCTCCATCGGTCATACCCCTGTCGGCAGTTCCATATAATTCACGATAACTTCCTGTTGTTCAATACTCCAGTCAAGGTTGCCGGCGAGACCTTCTTTTTAATGGATTAGGCTCTGGAAAATTCAATAAAAGGAGGTTGGAATGACAGAAAAAGAGAAACAGGAAGTGGCTGCATTCAGATTTAGCATTATTCATGAGTTTGTGAATGGAGCTAAACCCGAATTTGGTGAGCAGGAGAAACTGCTGCGGGAAAAGTGTAATAAAAAATGGGATATTCCATGTTCCGACAGAACCAGTGTCGGCCGCAGTACAATATTGCGCTGGGTCACCCTGTACAAAGAAAGTGGCGGCGAGATAACCTCTCTTTACCCACAAGATCGCAAGGACAGAGGACAAGCCAGGGTCTATGACAAGGACACATGTCTCGGCCTCATCCAGTTACGCAAGGAGCTACGGAATCTTCCAGTGCGGCTTGTTCGGGACAAAGCAAAGAAACGGGGCATCCTGCCCGTTGATGCATCTGCAGACTTATCCACCCTGTATCGATTCCTGAATGCACACGGGTTAATGGAAAAAGAACCCTCACCAACGGTTGACAGACGAAAATTCGAAGCAGAGTACCCAAATGACCTCTGGCAAAGCGATGTTATGCACGGGCCAAAATTACAGGTTGGAGCAGATCGAGCCAGGAAGGTCTATCTGATTGCCTTTATCGATGACCGGTCCCGGTTAATCACCCATGGGGCATTCTATATTTCAGAATCCCTTGTCTCGTTCAAGATTGCCTTTGAGCAAGCCCTGTTAACCAGAGGTCTTCCTCGCAAATTGTATGTGGATAACGGCGCCGCTTATAAATCAAAACAGCTGCAATTCACGGCGGCGTCTCTTGGGATTGCTCTTATTCATGCCAAGCCTTACTCTCCGCAGGGAAAAGGAAAAATCGAAAGATTTTTTAAGACGGTGCGAACCGAATTTCTCCCCTGTTTTAAAGGAGAAACACTGGACGAGATCAATGAAGCCTTTGATTTATGGTTGCGGGAAATCTATCATAAGCGACGTCACTCAGCTACAGGTCAGTCACCTTTCAAGCGGTTTACAGCAAAACTTGAATGTGTACGTGCAGCTCCAAGAGATTTGAAAGATCATTTTCGTTCCATTCACCGGCGCCGGGTAAATAAAGACCGAACCATAATGGTACAGAACAGGTTGTTCGAAGCTCCTGCCACCCTGGTTGGTGAACGGGTAGAGGTTTTGTTTCACGAGAGCTCCCCTGAAGAAATCGAAGTGAAATGGAAACAAAAATCGTACGGATTCCTCACCGCTGTTGATCTTCATATCAACAGTAGAATTAAACGGGATAAAAACAACGATCTTGAACTCACCGGAGAAAGCGGGACTCCGGAATCGGGACGGTTATGGGAGGAGGAATGATGAGCGAAGCATATCGAGCTTTTTTTGGATTACAACGGGAGCCATTCTCTGCAGATATCAGTCTCAGGGAGATTCTTGTTACTCCGGTTATTAAAGCAGTTACTGAACGGATTCAATATGCGATCAGGTTAGGGGCCGTGGCCCTTGTAACTGGAGAGATTGGCAGCGGTAAATCCACAGCACTGCGCCATGTGACAGGAAACCTGCATCCTTCAAAATACCGGGTAATTTATGTCACTGCCACTTCCGGTTCCATACTTGAACTGTACCGGCAGATTATAAATGAAATGGGCATTGATGTTACCAGTAATTCAAGAGCCGTGCTTACCAGAACGATAAAACAGGAAATATTGGAATTATCCCAGGGCAAAAAAATGAAGGCTGTTCTGGTGATAGATGAAGCCTCACTGCTGCGTTTACCAGTATTTGCGGAGTTACATACACTGACGCAATTCGAGAATGATTCTAAACCGTTTTTGCCGCTGATATTGGCAGGACAGAATAACCTTGTTGAAAATCTTCGATTCAGAGATTCGCTTCCCCTAGCCTCACGAGTCGTTGCCAAAAAGCACTTGCAAGGAGTTGACCGGGAGGCGATGGAAAAATATCTGGATCACCACCAGAGCCTTGCCGGTGTGAAAACCTCTCTCTTTGAAGATGGCGCGGTAACCGCTATCCATCAAGGGGCTGGGGGCCTATTCAGAAAAGCCAATCACCTGGCAAGAGGCTCCATTATCGCTGCTGCAAAAGGTGAACAATCAATGGTAACAGCAGAGCATGTGCGCCTTGCTGCCACCGAACTTATGTAATAACTGGGGGATAAAAATGAATATTTACGAAGATGAACAGTTGGAAAGAAAACTGAATGAATTGACGGATCAGCTTGGTACGCTGGTGCTGGATATGCTCCTTGTGGGACTGAAAAAAATAAACAATGAAAGTGAAATCTTTAAAGAATTCGAGGATGCCAGAAATTCCACGACCAACCGACCTGTTCCGTTTTAAATGTAATCCACGGGGCCGGCAACGGTAGCGGGCTCCGTGGATGTCAACATAATGTAGTAACTTGAGCTGATTGCTTAAATAATCAGAAAAAGATCGTCAGGATAATTTAGAATTCA
>CAZURY010000302.1:0-3494 GCA_964623145.1 uncultured Desulfobulbus sp.
GAATGGGCTTTGTCTTGGAGTATGATTTCTGCCCCTCCGGCAGCCTGTGCTCGTAATACCAGACTCCTTTTGTCGGGGTTCCTTTTTCAAAAAAACAAAGGTTCGTGGCCACGCTTGCGTATGGCGAAAACACGGAATTCGGCAGCCGGACAATGGTGTGAACATTGCAATCGGTCAGCCATTTTTTCCGGATACGCTGTTTGACGCCATCGCCGGTCAGGGAGCCGTCCGGCAGAACAATGGCCGCCCGTCCGCCGGGCTTGAGCAGGTGAATCATCAAAATCAGGAACAGATCGGCGGATTCCCTGGTGCGAAAGTTCTGCGGGAAGTTGTTTTCGTTGTTGTTAGCCACCACGCCACCAAAGGGTGGATTGGCCAGCATGACATCCACCCGGTCCCTGGCCTTGTGATCGGTCAACGGCCGGGCCAGGGAATCGTCAAAAAGCAGATTCGGCACTTCCACGTCATGCAGGATCAGGTTGGTGGTGGCGAGCAGGTACGGCAAGGGTTTGAATTCCCAGCCGGCCACGTTCTTCTGGATGGATTTTCGCTGTTTTACATTTTGGGCCTGTTTCTTCAGGTGTTCAATTGCGCAGGTGAGAAAGCCGCCGGTCCCGCAGGCCGGATCAAGTATGCGCTCGCCGAGCTTCGGGGCGATGATATCGGTCATAAATTGGGTAACGGCCCTTGGGGTGTAAAACTCACCGCTCTTGCCGGCGGATTGCAACTCCTTGAGGATTCCCTCGTAGATATCACCGAAGAGATGACGTTCCTGGGCGATATTGAAGTCCAGTTCGTTGAGTTTATTCAGCACCTGCCGGATCAGGGTGCCGGATTTCATGTAGTTGTGGTTGCCTTCAAAGACATCGCGGATAATCAGGGCGCGTCCGTTGCCGCCGGCAACATCCACCTTGCGCAGCGCGGGAAAGAGCCTGTTATCCACAAAATGGAGAAGCTCGTCGCCGGTGATGCCTTCATCATCGGCGGCCCAGGCATCCCAGTGATACTCCGGCGGAATGGGCGACTTATACTTGTCGTCCATCAGCTCAAGCTCTTTGTCCTTGTCGGAAAAAATCTTGAGAAAGAGCATCCAGCCCAACTGCTCGATGCGCTGGGCATCGCCGTTGAGGCCGGTGTCCTGTCTCATAATGTTGCGGATGGATTTAATGACATTCTGGATATTCGGCATGATCAGGCTGCTCCCTGGAGGTATAAGGCATTCTCAAGTTCACGGATGGCGGCCAGGTACTTCTCCCTGCCTCCGAATTCCTTGACGATTTCATGGGGTGAGCCGAACCGGTCAAAGGGCTGGACCTTCAAAACTTCTAATGTTTCAAGATTTTCTATCCCTTCGTCGGCGTATTTGTTCAGGAGCGCATTAAGCACTGCTTTCGCCTTATCCCCGTATTTTGTAAAGTAATTCCTCTTTATTACGTTTGTAGCGCGTTCCCTTCTGGTCAGCGGCGGCTGATCAAAGGCAACGTGACAGATGATGTCGAATATATCCAGTTCCCGGTTAACGGCTTTTTGGAGTTCCTCGACCAGAACACCATGTTCTGCGAGTTCCCGGAGGATGGCTTCTTTTCGCTCCGCTTTTGCCCAACGGTTCAGGAAGTCATCAAGACCGGCGTATTCATTGAGAATCTGCTTGCGAGTGTAATCCTTGAGGCTGACGGTAATTGGTCTGCCTTCGTGGTCAAAATACATCTCCCGGGAAACGAGGGCTGTAACGTCCACGCCGTTGACGAAAATTTTCTCCCGGACACCATACTCTTGTGGTTCTTCATGCATAGAAATATCGGGCGCACCTGAATCGAAGATGTATTCCTCACCTGTTTCTTCATCCACGATGGGTTCGCCGGATACCTCTTCCTCCGCTTCGATACCGCTCAGGTCATCATCTTCGCCGGAGACCTTGATTTGTACAGGATCGCCGTCAAAATCAGGATCGGCAAACAGGTCGGTTACATTCCGGAAATCAAGAATGGTAAAATACCGTTTCCCGTATTCTTCATTGATGCGGGTGCCGCGGCCGATAATCTGCTTGAACTCGGTCATGGACTGAATATTACTGTCCAGCACAATCACCTTGCAGGTCTGGGCATCTATGCCGGTGGTCATGAGCTTGGATGTCACGGCGATTACAGGATATGTTTCTTCGGGATTGATAAAGTTATCCAGCTCACGCTTGCCTTCGTCGTTATCACCGGTAATCCGCATTATGTACTTGCTGTTATCTCTGGCAAGGTCACTGTTGGCATTCACCAGTTCCATGCGCATTCCTTCCGCATGCTCGATATCCACACAAAAAACGATGGTTTTTGAAAAACGGTCTGTTCCCTTGAGAAACTCCGTAATTTTCCGGGCAATGATCCTGCGGCGTTCTTCAACCACGAGGTTTTTGTCAAAATCAGTTCGATTGTATATGCGGTCTTCAACAGGATTGCCGTTTTTGTCGAGGTAACCTTTGGACGGCCGCCAGCCTTCAAGGTCGATATTCAGCCCTATCCTGACCACGCGATATGGTGCCAGAAAGCCGTCATTTATTCCCTGCCTGAGCGAATAGGTGTAGATGGGATCGCCAAAGTATTCAATGTTGGAAACCGTCTCGGTCTCCTTCGGAGTTGCGGTCAAGCCGATATGAGTTGCGTTGCTGTAATGTTCAAGGATACGCCGCCAGGCGCTGTCTTCGCGGGCGCTGCCGCGATGACATTCGTCGACCACGACCAGGTCAAAGAATTCTCTGGAAAAATGTTTGAAAATATCCTGTTCCGGATTACTGCCGGTAAGTCCCTGGTAAAGCGCCAGATAAATTTCATAAGATTTATCGACCCGATGGTTTTTTATGACCGTCATCTTGTCTTTGAAATGGCGAAAATCGCCCCGCCGCGTCTGGTCAATCAGGGCGTTTCGGTCCGCGAGGAACAGAATCCGCTTTTTCACTCCCGCCTGCCATAGCCGATAAATAACCTGGTAAGCCACATAAGTTTTCCCGGTTCCGGTGGCCATGACCAGAAGAATCCGCTTGTTGCCCCGCGCGATTGCTTCGACGGTGCGGTTGATGGCAATCTGCTGATAGTAACGCGGCTTCCTGCCGCTTCCATCGAAGTAATAATCCTGGGCGGCGACCTTTTCCTGGCCGGGGTCACTGATGCCCTTATATTTCCTGTACTTTTCCCAAAGTTTCGCAGGTGATGGGAACTGATCAAGGGTTAGTGTGGATTCAAGGTTACCTTCGCTGCTTCTGTCGTGAAAGACAAACCCGTCACCGTTACTGCTGAACACGCAGGGAATATCAAGGATGCGGGCGTATTCCAACGCCTGCTGTATTCCGTCTCCCATTGAGTGCTTGTTATCTTTTGCCTCGATGATTGCCACTGGAATATTGGGACGATAGTAAAGAATGTAGTCAGCCCGCTTGCGCTTGCCGCGCATGGTAAGGGAACCCCGGACATAAATTTTTCCATCCGTAAACGACACTTCTTCCCGTACCT
>CAZURY010000303.1:0-3473 GCA_964623145.1 uncultured Desulfobulbus sp.
AGCAAATCGGGTAACAGGCCTGCAGCGTAAATTCTTCAACAAAAAATATGTCCGTCAATATACCGCCCTTTTCATTGGACAACTCCGTCCTGTTCAGGTATCTTTAAAAATTCAGCCGCCCTCAAACTAAACAATCAAAGTACAATCATTTCCGCCCGACTGTCGGCACTGATTCTTTCAAGGGCCGTGCAAAGAAACAGGCAGCCGGAAAAATAACACAGGAAATATATCTTCCGGGGAAAACCGAATTACAGGCGATCGACGATTTTTTTGTCGCCCTATCTTTTTGAAATTTTATGCTGCCGTCCATGAAACGTATCTGTACATTTTTCCTTTTTTTCATCCTTCTCCTGTTCTTTTCTCTGCCAGTAATGGCAGAACAACAGAAGTCTCCGGATTTGAAAGATATCATTATTACCACCTCGGAGAGCCACTTGATTCTCTTTGCCACAGTTGAGAACGGCTTTACCCCGGAAATGGTCAAAGGGATCAAAAACGGCCTGCCGGTCACCTTTAATTTTCACGTTGAACTCAATAAGATTCGTAGTGCATGGTTTGACTCAACCCTTGTCGAAACCACCATTACCCATAGCATGAAATATGATTCCATCAGGGAGGAATATTCCATCACCTTTTCAGAACAAAAAGGAAGGATCGTAACAACACGCTCGCTCAAGGAGGCCCAACAGCTCATGGCCGAGCTCAACGGTTTTCCGCTCATTGCCCGCAGGAAATTAATTGCCGATGCGCCGTATGCCCTGAAAATAAAAGCCACTCTTGCCGAGACGACCCTGCCGCTGGGTATCCATTATATCCTTCCCTTTACCTCCCTCTGGGATTTTGAAACCGACTGGCGTACCGTTGAATTCAGATATTAACCCCAAATACCGGATCAGCTCCCTGCGCACCCCATGCTGACAGCAGAACAAAAAAAGAAAAAACAACGTCTTATTCGCTATGTAATACTTTTCTGCGCCCTGCTTATTCCACTGCTTGGTTACCTGCAAAACGGCCTGCTCAAAGGCGAGACATCACTCCCTATATCCAGTACGGTTCTTATCTTTGCCCTGATCAATATCAACGGCCTGCTGCTGTTACTCATGCTGTACCTGGTTCTGCGCAACCTGGTGGAACTGATCTTTGAACGCAAGCAGAAAATATTAGGCTCAAAGCTTCGTACCCGACTGGTTATCTCTTTCATTGCCCTGTCGCTCGTTCCCACTGTCATTCTATTTTTTGTTTCCCTGCGCTTTGTCTCCACTTCCATGGATTACTGGTTCAACTCAAATGTCGAAGATTCCCTGCAGGCTTCCCTCAAGCTGGCCCAGACAATCTATCATGATACGGAAAAACGGGCTGAAAACATGGGGCGGCAGGTAGCTCTTCTCATGGAAAACGGTCAGGTGCAGACCGATGATGTGCAGGCTTTAAAAGAGCTCTTTGAACGCACCCTTGCCATTGCCCCGCCCGGAGCGCCGGACGGGTTGGCGCTGCTGGACAATAATCGCCGGCAACGCATCGCGGTTCGTGGCCCCCGCCTGCTCTCCATAGTCCTGCCGGCAACCCCGACCGAGGCCGTGCGCCTGGCCCAGGAGGAAAACAAGACCAGGATCGTTACCGTGGCTACGACCCTGGGCGAGCTTGTCCAGGCCGTTGTTCCCCTGCACCTGTCCGCCTATGATAACGGCCTGTTCTTTCTGGTCACCACCTTGCTGATTCCCTCTGAAAAAATCGGCCTGATGCATACTGTTTCCCAGGGTATAACCGATTATCGGCAGCTTGTTATGCTGAAAGCTCCCATCAAGCTGAGCCTGATCATCATGTTGCTGATCATCACCCTGCTGATCCTCTTTGGCGCTATCTGGTTCGGCTTCTATATCGCCCGAACCCTCACCGGCCCGATCAATAAACTTGCCCTGGCCACACGCAGAGTTGCCGACGGCGACCTCGACTTTACCCTGGAAAAGGAATCCGATGATGAAATGGGCCTGCTGGTCGACTCGTTCAACTCCATGACCGCAGATCTTCTCACCTCGAACCGGGAACTGGCCGAGGCCCACCACGCCCTGCAGGAATCGACCTCCATTTCCGAACAACGGCGCCGGTACCTTGAAACCATTTTAAAAAATGTTGCCGCAGGCGTCATCGCCATAAATGAAAAAAATATCATTACCACCGTTAACACATTCGCTGAACAGCTGTTAAAAATTAATCCCGATGATTTTCTTGGAAAGGACTTTCATGAGGTGCTGGCCCGTTCCCATGTCATGGTTCTTGAAGACTTCCTCCGGGAACTGCATGGATCAAAAAAACATTCAATCGAGCGCCACCTGCGGTTGACGGTTCGCCCGGGAGAGACGTTGTCTCTTCTGGTAAACGTAACACGAATGTTTGATGATGAAGGCGCATCCATCGGCTATGTCATCGTCTTTGACAACCTGACAAACCTGGAAAAAGCTCAACGTCTGGCCGCCTGGCAGGAGGTTGCCCGTCGTATCGCCCATGAAATCAAAAACCCGCTGACACCGATTCAACTGTCGGCCCAGCGTCTGCGTAAACGTTACCTGGCAACCATTGAGGAAAATAAAGAAATATTTGATCAGTGCACGGCAACAATTATTACCCAGGTCGATGAGATAAAGCGACTGGTGAGCGAATTTTCTGATTTTGCCCGTATGCCACGGGTGAGAAAAAAAGAAAGTGATCTGGTTACCATTGTAACCGATACCCTTGTTCTTTACCGGGAAGGACATAAGCATATAGATTTTTCTACTGATATTGAACCCGATATTCCTCTTTTTTCCTTTGATCCCGTCCAGATAAAACGGGTGCTTATCAATCTCCTGGATAATGCGGTGGGAGTGCTCCCTGAAGGCGGTGAGATTCATATCACCCTTACAAAGAATATAAACTCTGTCTTGCTTTCTGTGGCCGATACCGGTCCCGGCATTACCGATCATGTCAAAACCCGGCTTTTTGAACCCTACTTTTCCACCAGAAAATCAGGCACCGGCCTGGGCCTTGCGATCACGCATACCATTGTTGCCGAACATAACGGCACTATCATAGTCCATGACAATGTGCCGTCCGGCTCCATATTTACGGTTGAGCTCCCCTGTAATTCCTGATATTATCATCTCCCATATATATCTCCCATATATCAGAGAGTGGTTTTGACCTGAATTGGGCGATTTTGCTACCCGTCCCTGCGCTTTTCTTGGCCGCCTGTAACGAGATAACCATGCCTGAAAAAAGCATCCTTATCATTGATGATGAAGCGCCCATCAGGGAGGCCCTCTCCGGTATTCTTGCCGATGAAGGCTTTCATTCCCTGACGGCTGCTTCAGCCGAGGAAGGCCTCTCCCTTCTCGGCAGCAACTCTATTCCCCTGGTGCTGCTTGATATCTGGATGCCGGGGATGGATGGCCTGGAGGCATTGAAAATCATAAAAAAACGTTTTAACCCGGTGGTTA
>CAZURY010000304.1:0-3461 GCA_964623145.1 uncultured Desulfobulbus sp.
CCTGAAATAGGTGCAGCAACATAGCTGGACCAAATTGTTTCCCTCAATCACAACGATACTGCTCCACTGTTATGAAAAACGATTGGAACCATAGTGTTTCAAAGCCGATTTCCGGACAAACCCGGCATATTATGCTGGTTTTTTAACAAAACCACCATATGGCATAAAAATAGCAAGACATTAGCTGAATTCAAACAGGTCCAATATAACTATTCCGATTAAGATTCATTCTACCATAGAAGAAATTGTCTGCAAAGGGGATGAAAAAGATGCGCTCGCAATTTCCCATCACTTTTTCTTTCCAAAACTGGAAAGTTCCGGCTATTATACTCCTATGATTTCACCGGAAAATTCCTCAATGATCGCCCATTACGCCTATGCCTGTTTATGAATACTCCGCCCTGAACCAGGCCGGAAAGAAGCTCAAAGGGATAATAGAGGCTGATTCCCGCACTGCCGCCAGGCAGAAGATACGTCAGGCAGGCAACTACCCTGTTGATATTAAAGAGACTCTTCCCAAAACAAAGACCGGCAAAGGCGGAAAATTTCAGCTTCCCGGTCTGGGCAGGCGCATCAAACAGCAGGAAGTACACGTCGCCACCCGTCAGCTGGCCACCTTGCTTGGCGCCGGTATTCCTTTGGTACCAGCTTTAAACGGTCTCATTGAACAGACGACCAATCCCGCCTTTCGTACAATTATTGCCCAGATAAAAGACCAGGTAAACGAGGGAAACTCCCTGACCACTGCCCTTGCTGAACATCCACGCATTTTTTCCAGGATTTATATCAACATGGTACAGGCGGGCGAGGCCTCAGGTTCCCTGGATGTCGTCCTTGAGCGCTTAGCGGATTTCGGGGAAAACCAGCAGGCCCTGAAATCCAGAATTACAGCGGCCCTGATTTATCCCATATTCATGGGTGTTGTCGGGGTTGGTGTTTTATTCACCTTGATCACCGTCATAATTCCTAAGATTACCAAGGTATTTGAAGGATCGAAGCAGGCCCTGCCCCTGCCGACGATTTTTCTTATCAGCCTGAGTAACCTGCTGGCCCAATACTGGTGGCTTATTTTTCTACTGATTGCAGTCATGGTAGTCGGAATTCGCTATGCATTGAGCCGGCCGAAAGGACGCCGTTTCTGGGACCGCATGAAGCTCACCCTGCCAGGCCTTAGTGATGTCAACATCAAAATTGCCTCAGCCAGGTTCAGCAGGACTCTCTCCAGCCTGCTGCATGCAGGCGTTCCCCTGTTTACCTCCCTTGGAATTGTCAAAAACATCCTCAACAATACCCTGCTTGCCGAGGTTATTGATAACGCCTCCATTGAACTGGAAAAAGGAAAAAGCCTGTCTGACATCCTGCGAAAAAGCAAATGGTTTACCCCGATGCTTGTACAGATGATTGCCGTGGGTGAGCAGAGTGGCGCCCTTGAGAAAATGCTGGATAAGGCTGCAACAAGTTATGAAAAAGAGATTGAGGCAAAGATCCTGGCCCTGACCTCAATGATAGAACCGATCATGATCCTCGGTATGGGGTTGGTGGTGGCCTTTATTGTTATCTCCATCCTGCTGCCCATCTTTGAAATGAACCAGTTGATCAGGTAACCGCTCAGGTAACCGCTCAGGTAACCCGGAAGACTTCTTCCAGAGTGGTCAGTCCGGCCAGCACCTTCCGCAGTCCATCCTGGCGCAGGGTACGCATGCCGGAGGCCAGCGAGGACAATGCCTGCCTTTTGAGCTGACCGGCATCCGAGGTGGTCAGGATCAGGCTTTTCAAGGTATCGTTGAGCACCATCAACTCGAAAAGGGCAATCCGCCCCTTGTATCCGGTCCCCATGCATTCCGGACAGCCGTGGCCATGATACAGCACCCGGTCACCGAACTTGATGGGAGAAAGACCGACCCGGGCCAGATATTCCTGGTCCGGCTTGTATGAATCCCGGCAATGGGGACATATTTTACGAACCAGTCGCTGGGCAAGGATGGCGTTGACCGAGGAGGAAACCAGAAACGGCTCCAGTCCCATATCTATAAGCCGGGTGACTGCCGAGGCGGAATCATTGGTATGCAGGGTTGAAAAAACAAGATGCCCTGTCAGGGCCGACTGAATGGCAATCTCAGCGGTTTCCAGATCACGAATCTCGCCGACTAAAATGATATCAGGATCCTGACGGACAATGGTGCGCAGCCCGCTGGCAAACGTCAAACCGATCTTGTTGTTGACCTGCATCTGGCTGATGCCGTTGATCTGGTACTCTATGGGGTCTTCAACGGTGATGATATTGATTCCGGGCTGATTGAGTATGGAGAGAGCCGAGTAAAGAGTGGTCGTCTTACCGCTGCCGGTAGGACCGGTAACCAGGATAATACCATAGGGGGCCTTAATCAGTTGCTGGAAGCGAGCCAGATCAGCCTTGCTCATTCCCAGGCTCTCCAGGGAGAGCAGGACGCTGGACTTATCCAGAAGACGCATAACAACCCGCTCGCCAAAGGCCGTGGGCAGTGTTGATACCCTGAGATCAATATTCTTATCAGCTATCCGGATTTCGATCCGCCCGTCCTGAGGCAGCCTTTTCTCGGCAATATCCATCTTGGCCATGATCTTGATGCGGGAGATAAGCTTGGACTGGACATGTTTTGGCGGCGAATACATATCATAGAGGATGCCGTCTACCCGCTTACGGATCTTGACCCTGTCTTTATACGATTCTATGTGGATATCACTGGCATTATCACGAACGGCCTGGGAAAGAACCAGGTTAACCAGCTTGATGACCGGAGCGTCACTGGTATCATCAAGCAGGTCTGCAGTTTCCTCGATCTCTGAAAGAATGGATTCCGGATCCTCCTCATCGATGTCCTGCAGGACCTGATCAGCGGCGTCCCTGCTGCCCGAATCATAGGCAGAGTTAATGGCCACAAAAATCTCTTCCTGCGGCGCGAGAACAGTCTGTATTCCATCCCATTGCAGGACCCGCGCCAAGTCATCAAGCTGCTGAAAATACTGAGGTTCTGCAAGGGCAATATAACACTCATCCGGTGTGGCCACCGGAATCATCATATATTTTTTCAAAAAACCAATGGAAACCCGGTCAATAAAAAAAGGATCAGGTTCAGCCGGCAGGGTCGCCTGCAGCGTTAGTCCCGATTGAATTGAACGGGCTCGGAGCAGATCCGCCTCACTGATCTTCTTCTGTCCGACCAGCATCTCGCCGAGACGACGCCCATTATCCGCCTGGACTGTTAAAGCGTCGCGAATGTCCGCAGGATCCACCCCGAACTGTTCGACAAGAATTTCACCAAGCTGCTTCATAAAGGACAAACTCGTAAAAGTAAAAATCATGCTATTAGATGGCTAAGTAAAAACACAGATATACAGATAAGCGAGCCTGCGAGACTTCGAGGAGTAGTGTTCTGTGGCGGGTCTTAACTATACATGTAGTATGTTGAGAATCGCCACAG
>CAZURY010000305.1:0-3454 GCA_964623145.1 uncultured Desulfobulbus sp.
CTGCAGGCCTCGGAGTCTTCGCTTACCTGCGCTGCCCCATGTAGGCTTAACTACAGGTAAGCGAGGAACGAGACTCCGATGAAACAGCACAAAACCTACAGCTTGGGGCGAAATGAAAATCGCTCAATTTAGGATTTTGTTTCTCAATCCACAAAAACAAACACGTCCGAAAATTCAGGGCCACGGGAACAAAAAAGCGCAGAAGTACAACATTTTCCTACCAGAAAAAGACTATTTAAGCAAGAAAACAACGGGATGGACGTTGTTGTGTCCGGAACCCGCAAGCCTGGAATGTCCTCGAAAGAAAAGCTCAAAATTCCCGAAACGTTTGGACTGCAAGGTATAATGGCCTGTAGGATGCCATAAAAATTTGCAATTACTGAACCCGCAACCTTGAAAACATATGTGGGCAGGACCCGTAAATTGCAAACCTTCACCAGGAGTAAAGACTACCGTCTGCCTGGTGTTGGTGATGTAACATTTCTGATGTGGCCGGCAGTGGAGCGGATTATTACCGCTCCATGCCGGAATCATGCATATAACGCCTTGCTGTTCATGTTTTGCTATGTTTTGGGTAAGGAATTCGGTAAAGTTGACGGTATTGTGCGGGCAAAGAGAAAACCATATATACCGGTGATGCTTTCCGGGGATGAAACCGACCGCTTTGCAACTTTTCTCGATCATCCCTACGGATTGGTGACGTCGTAAAAACTTCAATCTACTGCGGCTGGAGATATCCCATGTCTGCTGTTATTGGTCGTTGCCGTCCAGCATGTCTGCCGGGGGGTGGATTCCTTGTTTTTTGATCATCTTCCTGCAGGCTTCATCTGCGGCCATCGCGGCGCCCGTTCCATTGCCCCGGAAAATACGCTTTTTTCCATGGTCAAAGCCAGAGAGAGCGGTGCGCACTGTATTGAAACAGATGTCCGGTTGAGCAAGGAAGGCACACCTGTTATCTTCCATGACAACACCCTGACCCGCACAACAGATTTTGCCGACCGTCAGCAGTTTCGGAACCTGTACCCCTGGAAAACAGAACAGGTATCGGCAGCCGAACTTCGCCTGCTTGATTGCGGTTCCTGGTTTCTTCGTGATGATCCCTTTGGCACTGTCAACAGTGGTGAAGTAAAACAGGAGGAGTATGCCGTTATTCAAAAACAGAGAATTCCCCTGCTGACCGATCTTCTGGAATTTTCCCGAAAGAACGGATTTCCTGTCAATCTTGAGATAAAGGATGTCGGAGATCCGGCCGGTAATACGGAGATTGTGGACCGGGTACTGGAAACATTGGCCAGTACCGGTACCGAGCATCTGGTTCTGCTCTCTTCGTTTCGTGATGAATACCTCAGGAGGGTAAAGGCGGTAAATTCCAACATCCCCATTGCCGTCCTGGCGGAGAAACAACATCCACCGGATCTGCTCAATTATCTTGACGGTTTTCCCGCCGCCGCATACCATCCCCACAAAAAACTCTGTTCAACAGATCTGGTTTACGATTTGCAGCAGGCCGGCTTTCGGGTTGCCTGCTGGACCATAAACGATGGCAGGCGGGCACGCCAACTCCGCCGGTCAGGAGTCGGCATAATAACAGACTGGCCGCAGAGACTGGCCGGGGATTCCTATGAAACGTGAAACAATGTTGCGTACCGTCGGGGAGCAGGGAGACAACCCGTGGGATATTATTGTCATCGGCGGTGGCGCAACCGGACTGGGCACAGCGCTTGATGCAGCAGCACGCGGCTACAGGACACTGCTTCTGGAGCAGGCCGATTTCAGCAAGGGCACGTCAAGCCGGTCCACCAAGCTTGTTCATGGCGGCGTGCGGTATCTGGCCCGGGGCGAGATTTCTCTGGTGCAGGAGGCTCTGCATGAGCGCGGTCTCATGCGCAATAATGCCCCGCATCTGGTGACGACCCAATCCTTTGTTATTCCAATATACAGCCGCCTGGACAGGACCCTGTATTCCCTTGGCATGAAGATGTATGATTCCATGGCCGGTAATCTGAGTTTTGGGAAATCCCGATTTCTTACGCGCAAACAGGTCTTGCGGGCCTTGCCCAATCTCAAGACAGAGAGGTTACATGGCGGTGTTCTCTACTACGACGGTCAGTTTGACGACGCGAGGATGGCCGTCAACATCGCCCAGACCTGTGTCGAGCAGGGCGGTACGGTTCTGAACTACATGCAGGTGACCGGGCTTGTAAAAACCCGGGACGGCGCTGTGTGCGGTGTGACGGTGGAAGATATGGAAACAGGGAACAGCCACACCTTGAAGGCCCGATGTGTGGTCAATGCCACTGGTGTGTTTGTCGATGGAATTATCCGGATGGATGAGGCAAATACCCGGCACCTTGTCCGGCCGAGCCAGGGGATACACATTGTGCTGGAACGGAGTTTTTTACAGAGTGACTCCGCCCTGCTGATTCCCGAGACAGCGGATAAACGGGTTCTGTTTGCCATACCCTGGCACGGACGGGTTCTTGTCGGCACCACGGATACACAGATGGACAGGTATTCTCTGGAACCACGGGCGCTGGAAGAAGAAATAGATTTCATCCTCCTTGCTCTGAAAAACTATCTGACCCGGCCACCCGGTCGAGCGGACATTCTCTCTGTTTTTGCAGGTCTGCGACCGCTGGCAGCACCGGAAAATGACCATACAGGCACCAGGGATATTTCCAGGAAACATTACCTGCAGGTATCATCTTCCGGCCTGGTCACCATAACCGGCGGCAAATGGACCACCTATCGTAAGATGGCCGAAGATACCGTTGACAAGGCCGCCATGGTCGGCGGACTGGCGCGAAAAAAATGTCGCACGCAAGACATGCCGATTCATGGTTGGCGTACCGATGTCGATTACAGCGATCCTCTCTGTTATTATGGTTCAGACGCTGATTCCATGCATGCTCTTGTCGCCGAGCATCCGCAACTGGGCAAAAAGCTGCACAGTCGACTCCCCTTCACCCGTGTTGAAGTAGTCTGGTCGGCTCGCCATGAGATGGCCGAAAGTGTTGAAGATATTCTGGCAAGACGCCAGAGAGCTTTGTTTCTTGATGCCGGGGCAGCTATGGAGATGGCCCCCGAAGTGGCCCGAATACTGGCCGATGAACTTAACAGGGATGAAGCCTGGCAGCGCAGCCAGGTGCGGCAGTTTACCGAACTTGCCCGGGGATATTATCTGGAAGAGTGAGGGTGCGGAAAAAAAGATCTCCCCTCTTGACGCCTTTTTCATGCTGCTTATTTTTTATGCAGACAAGGAGAGGATTACCTGTCGGGATTGACAGGTGTCTGTTACCGGTTTTGGAGGGTACAATCGGGCTCTACGTCATGCTCAGCCCGGTTGGTAAAGGCACCCTTAAGTGAATATCAAATTTACTTTATACAAGGGAGGAGAGTCATGGCTAAGAAAGATCAAGGAGCACTGGTACAGAGGGAAGAGATGCAACCTGTT
>CAZURY010000306.1:0-3452 GCA_964623145.1 uncultured Desulfobulbus sp.
ATGTTAAATGGGAATGCAAGTACCATATAGTTTGGTGTCCGAAATATCGTCGTAAAGAGTTGTACGGAAAAGTTCGCAAACGGTTTGGCGAGATCATTCATGATTTGTGTTGTCAGAAAGGGATTACGTTGGTAGAGAGCTTTTAAAAGATTTTGACAGACCATCCGTCATCTGGGGTATTGATGGTGACTGGATGGTGAATTACATCAAAGAAAACCAACCTTTTTACCCTACTGTTGAATTCTAAATTATCCTGACGACCTTTTTCTGATTATTTAAGCGACTATATCCTATTATTACATTATGTTGACAACAACGGGATCCGCTACCATTGCAGATCCCGTGGCATCTCATTTAAAAAGGAACAGGCCGTTGGCCAGTGGAAGTTCTGGCATCCTCGAATTCTTGAAATATTTCACTTTCTGTGTTTACTTTTTTCAGTCCCACAATGAGCATATCCAGCACCAGCGAACCAAGCTGATCCGTCAATTCATTCAGTTTTCTTTCCAGCTGTTCATCTTCGTAAATATTCATTTTTATCCTCCAGATATTACATAAGTTCGGTGGCAGCGAGACGAACATGCTCTGCTGTAACCATTGATTGTTCATCTTTTGCCGCAGCGATAATTGAACCCCTTGCCAGATGGTTGGCTTTTCTGAATAAGCCCCCTGCTCCCTGATGGATAGCGGTTATAGCTCCCTCTTCAAAGAGAGAGGTTTTTATCCCGGCAAGTGCCTGGTGGTGATCCAAATATTTTTCCATCGCCTCCCGGCCAACTCCCTGTAGGTGTTTTTTGGCAACAACTCTTGAGGCAAGGGGAAGTGAATCTCTGAATCGCAGATTCTCAACAAGATTATTCTGACCCGCCAGTATCAGCGGTAAAAATGGTTTGGAATCATTTTCAAATTGCGTCAGGGTATGTAACTCTGCAAATACAGGCAAGCGCAGCAGTGAGGCTTCATCTATCACCAAAACAACCTTCATTTTTTTACCAACGGACAATTCTACTACTTCCTGTTTTATCGTCCTGGTAAGCACAACTCTTGAATTGCTGGTAACATCTATGCCCATTTCATTTATAATCTGCCGGTAGAGTTCAATGATGGAACCGGAAGTGGCGGTGACATAAATCACCCGATATTTAGACGGATGCAGGTTTCCCGTCACATGACGCAGAGCGGTGGATTTACCACTGCCGATTTCTCCGGTAACAATGGCCACCGCCCCTAACCTGATCGCATATTGAATCCGTTCAGTAACTGCTTTGATAACCGGAGTAACAAGAATCTCTCTGAGACTGATATCTGCAGAAAACGGCTCCCGTTGTAATCCGAAAAAAGTCCGATAAGCTTCACTCATCATGCCTCCTCCCATAATTGTCCTGATTCAGGTGCCCCGCTTTCTCCAGTGAGTTCCAGATCGTTGTTTTTATCCCGCTTAATTCTACTGTTAATGTGAAGATCAACTGCGGTGAGATATCCATACGATTTCTGTTTCCATTTCACTTCAATCTCTTCCGGAGAGCTCTCATGAAACAGAACCTCTACCCGTTCTCCAACCAGAGTGACAGGGGCTTCGAATAACCTGTTCCGTACCATTATGGTTCGGTCTTTATTTACCCTGCGCCGGAGAATTGATCGGAAATGATCTTTCAGATCTCTTGGAGCTGCACGCACACATTCAAGTTTTGCTGTAAATCGCTTGAAGGGTGACTGGCCTGTAGCTGAGTGACGCCGCTTATGATAGATTTCCCGCAGCCATAGATCAAAGGCTTCATTGATCTCGTCCAGTGTTTCTCCTTTAAAACAGGGGAGAAATTCGGTTCGCACCGTCTTAAAAAATCTTTCGATTTTTCCTTTTCCCTGCGGAGAGTAAGGCTTGGCATGAATAAGAGCAATCCCAAGAGACGCCGCCGTGAATTGCAGCTGTTTTGATTTATAAGCGGCGCCGTTATCCACATACAATTTGCGAGGAAGACCTCTGGTTAACAGGGCTTGCTCAAAGGCAATCTTGAACGAGACAAGGGATTCTGAAACATAGAATGCTCCGTGGGTGATTAACCGGGAATGGTCATCGATAAAGGCAATCAGGTAAACCTTCCTGGCACGCTCCGTACCAATCTGTAATTTTGGCCCATGCATCACATCGCTTTGCCAGAGGTCATTTGGGTATTCTGCTTCAAACTTCCGTCTGTCAATCGCTGGTGAGGGTTCTTTCTCCATTAACCCGTGTGCATGCAGAAAACGATATAGGGTAGATAAATCCTCAGATGCATCTGCGGGCAGGACACCACGTTTTTTTGCTTTGTCCCGAACAAGCCGCACCGGAAGATTCCGTAGCTCTTTGCGTAACTGGATCAGCCCGAGACAGGTATCTTTGTCATATACTCTGGTTCTTCCCTTATCCGTACGATCCTTCGGGTAAAGAGCTGTGATATCGCCACCACTTTCCCTGTACAGGGAGATCCAACGCAATATCGTGCTGCGACCGATGCTGGTTCTGTCGGAACATGGAATGTTCCATTTTTTATCACACTTTTCCCGCAGCAGTTTCTCCTGCGCACCAAATGGTGGTTTAGCTCCATTCACAAACTCGTGAATAATGCTGAATCTGAATGCAGCCACTTCCTGTTTTTCTTTTTCTGTCATTCCAACCTCCTTGATTGAATTTTTGCAAAGCCTAATTCATTAAAAAGAAGGTCTCGCCGGCAACCTTCACTGGAGTATGTAACACCAGGAAGTTATCGTGAGTTATATGGAACTGCTGACAGGGCTATGGCCAATGGAAAGTAAATGATCATAAGCCGCAAAAACGCTTTGATCCCATGTGTCGGAGAGAATCGATTTCATTTTGCGTTTCAGATTTAGCAACCAATGTCTTTGCCTTGAAAGTGATAGATCGGAAGGAGGCCATCGGCCGGATTTCACCCGTTTCTCAATTGAGGAACGAATGGTGTCTTTAGATGCCTGAAAGCGTGAGAAGTGTGTGTTTGGCCGGAGGGTTAAGACGCAACCGCAATGAGGACAGCGGTAACATTTCAGCAGTAAAAATGTATCGAAACCATCAAAGTGTCGCTGAACAAATCCATGGCTCCATACTTTATAATGGTTACACTTGGGGCAGCGTGGGGGACGTTCCCAGGCAAAGTCGCGCCCCTGGTCAAAAATATTCTTGAGAAGTACAGGAACAAATATTATCATGTCTCTGACAGTTGTTAAGGATCCTTATGGATCCATTGTTGGGGGCGGTGAGGTTTTGCAGAACTTCACCGCCCATTTTTTTGCATAAAAAAAGGCCTCCCAAAAGAGACCATTCAATTTGCCAAAAACTGTCAGATTGTCAAGCTATTCTAAAAGTTCCTCCCTGATCTTATTCATGATAATGTACTACTCAACAAGCTGGAAACAAATCGCTACTCTGTTCCTCATAAACTGGTTGGTGAGCAACTGGA
>CAZURY010000307.1:0-3423 GCA_964623145.1 uncultured Desulfobulbus sp.
TGTTGTGCCCGGCCAGGCTGGACATGGATGTTTATCCGGCGAGAACAACGCGGTTTTTACCCGTGTTCTTGGCCCGAAGGAGAGCCTGATCCGCCAGGTTGAGAGTTGCGGGCAGGTCCGACTTTTCAGGTGGCAAGGGGGCAACGCCAATGCTCACCGTTGTTTTGAGAAGACCGGCGGCTGTACGGATTGGGGCGTCCGCAATTGTGCGTCGTAAACGCTCGCAAACCTGCACTCCCTGCCGGGGATCGGCCTTGGTGAGAAGAATGACAAATTCCTCACCTCCATATCTGCCGATGAGGTCTTTGTCACTCAATGCGCCCCGAAGACGCCGGGCAACGGCAATCAGCACTTCATCGCCAACGCCGTGGCCATGGGTATCGTTGATGGTTTTAAAATCGTCAACATCCACCATGGCCAGGCACATCGGCATGTTCGTTGTTCTGGTATCGGAAACCAGGGTTTCGCAGCTTTCAAAAAAAGCCCGCCGGTTGTACAAATCGGTCATGGGGTCAAAGTGGGCATAATGGAGCAGGCGCCGTACCGGCTTGAAGAAACGGGCGGCAAGCAGAAAGATAATCAGAGTAACCCCGATACTGTAGAATAGCGCCTGCAAAAGACGGCGCTGCCTGGCACGTCGAAAAATACCGATAAAATCATCTTCCGGAGCAACAACGGTCATCAGCCAGGGCCATTGACTGTTTTCCGGAAACGAACGGACAACGGCAAGATATTTTTTACCATCCACGGAAAAATCGAGAGGCGAACCCTGCTGTAAGATCTTTTCATCCATGTCGCCTATTTTCGACCACAACATTGTTAAGACATGGTCATGCGACAGATCCTTGATATTGACCAGCTGAGGCCGACCGGATTCATCAAATTTTTTAATGAGATCGATATTTGAATGGGCGGCCATGGCCCCGTCACTGGCCGCAATAAACGCTGAGCTGTGGGCGCTTATGGTGCGGTGCGCCAGAAAATCCGACAGACTGTTGATTTCAATATCAACTCCAAATGCGCCGATGGTTTGCCCGCTTTTATCGGCAATGGGCAGGGATATGGTTATGCCGGGATCTCTTGAGGTGAAAAATATATACGGCGGGGTCCACAACAGCTTCTGCTGCTTAAACGCTGCATACCAGGGCCTGGTTCGGGGATCATATTCATCGGAAATATTGATCCTGGACTGGACTGTAAAATCAGCATTGCGCTGGATGACTATTTCCTGT
Source organism: uncultured Desulfobulbus sp. (assembly GCA_964623145.1). GTDB lineage: Bacteria > Desulfobacterota > Desulfobulbia > Desulfobulbales > Desulfobulbaceae > DRLX01. The sequence goes on from CAZURY010000307.1 coordinate 1,233, forward strand.
TTTTCTCCTTCATCGAAATATATGATCTTGGTTAGATAATTGACACCATGCATGGATGGTTGCCTGGTGACATAAAGAAACTTTCCCTGATTATCACCAAAGGACAGGCCTGAAAAATTACCATCATTTTTCAACATTTCCAGGAAGTACATTTCAAAAGATGGTGTGTTTTCCGGGGAAAGAATCCCGTCTTTAACCAGACTCCGGGTCAAACGGGCGGCATTTTCCGCAGTCTGTAAATGATGCCTGGTATTATATATTGCGCCATCGGCCAGCCGCTGCATCATATCTCTGGCATGGGTAAGGAGTATTTTTTCGCCCATGCCATGCTGTCTCAGCATAATAATACCGATTAACAGGCTCTGAAGAATAATCAGGACTATAAAAATGAGGTAGGGGGCCGACCACCTATGTTTTGGATGTGGATATAATCTCATGTCATGGGGAAAGCATGAAAGACGCTTTGAATCCATCCAGCCCTTTTGCCTGTTGCCAACACGATTTCAAGGTGCTTCACGGCAAACAGTTTTTCAGAAAATGCGCAAAATATTGGCAGGTTGAGACCGTAGCGGATGGTGAGAGCTTAACTGATTCATTATAAATATAAAGAATTTTTACCACAGAGAACGAAACCTGTCAAAAAAAGTATAGACGGCGCTCTCCTGTTCCATGGTCGTAAAAAAGGTGATCGGTCGTTTCTGTTTTTATTATTTCCAGTAGTAAAGCGCTCTATCCTGCAGTGTATCTTCAATTTCAAGAAGGCGGTTGTATTTTGCCAGACGTTCGCTGCGGGAGGCGGAACCCGTTTTTAAATGGCCGCCGTCCATTGCCACTGCAAAGTCCGCCAGGAAGGTATCGGCTGTTTCTCCCGACCGGTGGGAGATCAGGTAGCGCCATCCGTTATCCCGGCACATACGCACCGCATCAATGGTTTCCGTGACCGTGCCGATCTGGTTGAGCTTAATCAGGACGGAATTGGCGGTTTGTTCTTTGATACCGCGGGCGATAAATTTGGTATTGGTCACGAAAATATCGTCGCCGATCACTTCGATACTTTTCCCCAGTTGGTTTGTGAGTCGTGCAAATCCCTGCCAGTCCTCTTCCGCCAGCGGGTCTTCCCAGAAAACTATGGGATAATCGGCCACCCATTTTTCTACAAGAGCAATCATGTCATCGCTGCTCATCTCACCGCCGGCCGACCAGCGAAGGTCGTAACGCCCTTCCCCGACTGTAAATGATGTTGCCGCGCTGTCGATACCGATGGCGATATCTTTACCCGGTCGGTATCCTGCCTTTTCAATTGCCTCAATTATCAGCTCCATCGCCTCCTCATTGCTACCGAGATCGGGCGCAAATCCCCCTTCATCTCCAATCGAGGTTGCCAGTCCCCTGGCGGCGAGAATTTTTTTCAGCACATGAAAGGTTTCAGCAACGTAACGAAGCCCTTCCGAAAATTTTGCCGCACCGATGGGAACCGCCATGAATTCCTGAAAATCCACACTGTTGTCGGCATGTTCCCCGCCATTGAGGATATTCATGCATGGCACCGGCAGTCGCCTGGAACCAGCCCCGCCAAGATAGCTGTACAATGGCAGGTTGGTGGCCTTGGCAGCGGCCTTGGCAGCGGCCATCGAAACGCCGAGTATGGCGTTTGCCCCCAGCTTTTCCTTGTTCGGGGTGCCGTCAAGTTCAATCATTTCCTGATCAATCAACGATTGATCAAGTGCGTTCATACCGATAACTATTGGTCCGATCTGCTCATTGACATTGGCAACAGCGCCAAGAACGCCTTTGCCCCCATAGCGATTTCGGTTGCCATCGCGAAGCTCAATGGCCTCATGTTCTCCCGTGCTCGCTCCCGATGGCACCGAAGCCGAAACACTGGTGCCGTCTTCCAGCTCCATGAGAACCCGTACCGTCGGGTTGCCTCGGGAATCCAGAATTTCCAGGGCCTTTACCGATGTTATTGTCGTCTTCATTGTATTTTCCTCGTTTTCAGCTTTTTTCTGGTCCATTGGCACGGGCAGCGGCATGGAAGGCGCCTCCGCCTGTACAACCTTAAACCGCCGGCCATGGATTGTGACTGTTTGTTCCCTGCGTGTGACTCGTACAGGTTCTTTATAAAAGGTATATCTTCCTTCTGTAATCCGCAAGGCGCGGTTTTTTGAATGCGCCCCTCTTGTTCAAGGAA
>CAZURY010000308.1:0-3422 GCA_964623145.1 uncultured Desulfobulbus sp.
CAGCTTCCAGTGCTTGCTGAATACTCGGTAGCACATAATTGAATTTCAGAACTGAAACAAACACTGGAACCTGTCAGGCCTTCATATCAAGAACACTTTCTTCCATTTCATCCGCGGCCTGTAAAGATCGTATATTTGCCAGTAATGCATGCTGATTGGTGATCATTTCCGGAAACTCCCGGGTCAGGTCAACATTGGACTGCCCGGTCATCTGCGTGTCCCTGCCGGACTCATCCATGAGCGGTGGCCCAGCAGTTTCAACTCTCTCAAAGCGGGCACGGACTCCCTGTGGTTTCTCTTCACTCAACAACACTCTGCCCTTTTTGAAACCTGGAGTATTCATATTGGCGACATTATTTGCATTATTTTGTATTCGCACTCCATATGCCTGCAACCCGGAAATGGAAGCATATCGACCTGAAATCATTTTTTCTCCCTGAAAAACGTGGAAATTATCTGCACCATGCTCTTGAGTTTGCAAAAACCGCTCCTCATCAAGAATATTCCCTGCATAACAAAAATTTTTCTTCCTGATTGTCCGGGTTGGATAACCGGACACTGGAAAATAATTTGCCTCTTTCCCCGGTTCAGAGTAGATAGAAGGATCAAATACAGTTACTTTTCCGTGATTCACCAACAGCTATTTCAGGTTCAACAAAATAATTCCGACTATGAAAAAAATATATATTCTCTGTGCATTTTGTCTTCTTCTCCTGTATTCGGCAGCTCCTCTATCTGCGGAGGTGGTTGACTGCTGCGTGGCGGCTGTCAATGGTGATGTTATCACCCTTTCCGAAGTCAACGAGGCAGGCAAACCGCTTTTTAAAAGGGTAGCGGAACAGACCCCGCCGGGAAAACTCAGCGAAACACTCCAGCAGGCAAGGAAAACAGTTATTGAAAAACTCATCGATAAGAAACTGCTCCTGCAGGAGGCCAAAAGATACAAAATAACGGTCTCCGACGAGGAGGTTGACAAGGCCTTGCAGCGGATTCTCAGCCGCAATCACACAACCAGTCAGCAGTTCCACAAACAACTTGCGGCCATGGGGCTGAATGAACAACAGTACAGAGAAGACCTGAAAGACCAGATTCTCAGCTCAAAACTTGTCAATGTCGCCGTACGATCCAAGGTGATCATTCCGGAAGAAAAAATCATTGATTATTACGATATGCATTACACGGAGCAGGTTGGTGACGGCGGGTATTACATTTTACAGATTGGTATTTCCTGGGATGGTGACAAGGACGGCGCTGCCTTAAAAAAGGCAAAAGAAGCAGCCCGCAAAAAGGCGCTTCGGGTACGCAGTCTTGCCGTTGCCGGGCAGGATTTCAAAAAACTTGCTCACGAGTATTCCGATCTACCTTCGGCCGTCGATGGTGGTGATATCGGAGTTTTTCAGGCCGAGGAAATGGCGGAATCCATGCGCAAGGCAGTAACTGCCCTTAAGCCCGGAGAAATTAGCCCGATCGTGGAAACGCCTTCCGGATATCAAATCTTCAAGCTCCTTTCCAGTCAGGAGGGCCAGATCATCACCAAGGTTCCCTATGAAGACGTCAAGGATGAAATTCGTGAGATACTCTACCGCCAGGAAATGCAGAAACTCTATAAAAACTGGATGAAAGAGTTGCGTGCGCAGTCATATATCAGAGTTTTTCAAGGTAAATAGCAGGTGGGTTTCAATGAGAAAGGTACAATCGGTTGAGGTTTTGGCATGAGTGACAAGCATCCTTCTCCGGAACAGCAGGAGGCGTCTCCCGGCCGGTATCTGCGGCGATTACGGCGGGAAAAGGATCTCAGCGTTGAGGTGGTGGCGGAAGCGACAAAAATTTCCATTAAAAATATTCGAGCCATCGAACAAATGACCTTTGAACTACTTCCTGCCGACACCTTTGTCCGGGGGCTGGTCACCCTGTATGGGAATTTCCTCGGTATTGACGGGGGAAAAATTGCTGCAGACTTTCTTGCGGAACGAAAAAAGCACTCCACCGGATCCAGGCCGCAAAGTCTGGCGCTGAAAACAATCCCGCCATCGACTCTGGCCCCCAAAAAACTTGCCGAGCCTTCCCATGTCTCCTCGGCAACGGTGGCCCTGCTGCTGCTTGCGGGCATTATTCTCTCCTTTACCGGTTTCTGTTTATATACCTCCTGGAATCCCTTTGCCTTCCTCTCAAAACAGACCAGCAGCATGCAGGTGTCAATCCGGGAAATGTTCGGGGGCGACAAAGCGCAGGAATCAATACCTGAAAATACGCAACCTTCAGGGGCGGCAACCGAAGAATTACCTGCAGCCGTTGAACAGGCGGAGTACCCCTACAGGCTCACTGCCCATTTTATACGAGATTGTACAGCAACAGTGGCCATTGATAATGAGAATCCGATCAAGAAAAAATATATAAGCGGCCAGGTGGCCCACTGGAAGGCAAAACAACAACTGAAAATCTCTTTTGACACACCGGAAGCCGCGACCCTTACCCTCAATAATGCACCGCTGTCCTTCCCGGTCCCTGAGGATAACCAACCTCCCTCGCTTCTGCTGCCCGACGACGTTTTAGATCATCAATGACCAACCGGCAATCCCTTGCCATTGTTCTTCAGGTTGCGGCCCACGGCGAATCCGACAAAATTGTCACCTTGTTTTGTCTGGAATTCGGTAAAATAACCGCCATAGCCAAAGGAGCAAAACGCAGCAAAAAACGATTTGTCAACAAGCTTGAACCTTTTACGTCGCTGCATGTCAGCTGTCGTCCACCCAAAAGGGGCTCTTTATTTTTTTTACACGAAGCTGAGCTGATAAACGCGCATCTTTTTCTGCGCAATCATTATTCGGGTTATGTTACCGCCGCCTTTGTCTGTGAGCTTGTCCGGCGGTTCAGCGGCGAGCAGGATCCGGAACCCGCTATCTTCAAACTCCTCTCCTGGGCCTTTACATCCCTGGAACAAGAACAAAATTATTGCATAATTGCGGCTTTTTTTCTCCTGCGACTGCTTGGTGCCTGCGGCTATCAGCCGCAACTGACCAAATGCGCTGCCTGCGGATGCCTGGTTGATCAAAAACCAAGCTTTACCCTCTATCCGGGCAACGGCACGCTTCTCTGCATCCGCTGCCAACAACATACCAATGGTTCTTCGCTCCGCCTGACGCGACAAACGCTGAAATTCCTCTACAGTGGTCAACAGATGCCGCTCTCCAGACTGACCAGTCTGCAGATGTCAACAGACAATGCGTATCAAGCGCTGATGGTGCTGTGCAACTACAGCCGCCACATCCTTCAACAGGATATTCACTCCTGGAAACAGCTGAAGACACTCATCAAACCAGACGGTCAGCCAAAGCGGACAATGTTCAGCTGGAAATCAGGAGAGCATGTTACCTAAATTGAGGAAATGAAAACGCATAGTTATTTGCCCTGTGAGGAGTTAC
>CAZURY010000309.1:0-3415 GCA_964623145.1 uncultured Desulfobulbus sp.
AGTATGGATACATTGATAGAACAGGCTGGTTTCGGGGACATCCTGGAAAAGGTACGCCGGGAAGAAAGACTTACCATTGAAGACGGCGAGCGATTGTTTGCCAGCAATGATTTGCCGGCCCTGGGCTATATGGCAAATATTGTCAGAGAGCAAAAAAATGGTAACCAGGCCTATTTTATCTATAACCAGCATATCAATTATTCAAATGTCTGTACCAATCTCTGTAAGTTTTGCGCCTTTGGTAAAGAAAAAGGGCATGAACAAGCTTATGAGATGAGCATCGAAGATATCAAGAAAAAGGTAAAAGAGCGTCTGGATGAACCGATAACAGAAATTCATATGGTGGGCGGCATCCACCCGGACCTTCCCTTTTCTTACTATCTTGATGCCCTGCGCGGTATTAAAGAGGTGCGACCCGAGGTCCATATCCAGGCCTTTACCTGTGTTGAAATTCATCATCTTGCCGGGCTGGCCGGAAAACCAGTGGGTGAAACCCTGGAGGAGTTGAAAGATGCAGGGCTGGGTTCCATTCCGGGCGGTGGCGCCGAGGTGTTCAGCCCGCGTATCCGGGAGCTGACCTGCGAGAAAAAGCTTTCCGGCGCCGGCTGGATCGAGGTAACAAAAACCGCCCATGAGCATGGTCTGCATACCAATGCCACCTTGCTTTACGGGCATATAGAAACCCCCCGGGAACGACTGGAACATCTCGATGTGCTGCGGAAAACACAGGATGAGAGCGGCGGTTTTCTCGCCTTTATTCCCCTTGCCTTTCATCCCAAGAATACCGGAATGTCGGAACATACCGGAACAACCGGCATAAATGATTTGAAAAATGTTGCCGTGGCCAGGCTTATGCTCGATAATTTTCCGCATATCAAGGCTTATTGGGTAATGATAGGTCCCAAGCTCGCCCAGGTGGCTCTTTCCTTTGGAGCCGATGATATGGACGGCACGGTCAAGGAAGAGGTGATCACCCATATGGCCGGTGCCGAAACCGAACAGTCCCTTGGCCACAAAACACTTATTCGTCTGATCAAAGAGGCCGGTCGTCAACCTGTGCAGCGTGATACCCTGTACAATGTTATTGAGACCTTCTAATAAGCGTTATCATGATTCAGCCGATTATTGAAAAAGTGCTTGCCGGTGGTCGTATAGACGGTGATGAGTTCCTCTGTCTGGCAGAGAAGGCAGACCTCCATCAGCTCGGTTTTCTTGCCGAAAGTATTCGAAAACGTTTCCATCCGGAACCGGTGGTGACCTATGTCATTGACCGCAATATCAACTATACCGACATCTGTATCTCCGCCTGTAAATTCTGCGCTTTTTTTAAAGCTCCGGAGGACAAAGAGGGAACTCTTTTAAGTAACCGGGAGTTGGGTCAAAAAATTAGAGAAACGCAAGAGTTGGGCGGCACCCAGATCCTTCTCCAGGGCGGGCTGCATCCTGATAAACCGCTCAGCTATTATGAAGATATGCTGCGGTTTATGAAGTCCACCGGTATCCACGTCCATGGTTTTTCTCCGCCGGAGATCTGCCATTTTGCCGAACTTTCCGGACTGGAGACAAAAACGGTGCTTAAGCGGTTGATCGCCGCCGGTCTTGATTCCATGCCTGGTGGTGGCGCTGAGATCCTCACTGATCGGGTGCGGCTGATGCTTGCTCCGCGCAAGTGTTCGGCTGACCGCTGGATAGAGGTGATGGAGGAGGCGCATAATCTGGGAATGCGAACCACGGCTACCATGATGTTCGGTCATGTGGAGACCATGGAAGAGCGGCTGGAACACCTGCAACGGCTGCGCGACCTCCAGGACCGGACCGGCGGCTTTACCGCTTTTATTCCCTGGCCCTTTCAACCCGACAATACCGCTCTTGCCACAACAGTTCCCATTGTAAAAACCTCCGGATATTCCTACCTGCGTATGCTGGCATTGAGCAGGATTTTTCTGGATAATTTTGATAATATTCAGGCCTCATGGGTCACCCAGGGGCCAAAAATAGCCCAGATTTCTCTTTTTTTCGGCGCCAATGATTTCGGATCTACCATGATCGAGGAAAATGTAGTTGCCGCAGCCGGGGTCCATTTCCGTCTCTCTGAAGAGGAAATCAGACGTCTTGTTGAAGATGCCGGGTTTGAGCCCCGCCAGCGGCTGATGGACTACACCCTGGTCTGATTCCCGTCACCAAGATGCGTCCGTCAATAGCCATCCATCGTGCACCGTGGCTGCTTTCCATGGCTGAGCCTGTCCTTTGTAACGGCGCTGTTACAGTACAAAACAACAGGATAGTCTGTACAGGTCGTTTTACGGATGTAAAGGTTCAGTTTTCCGGCGCCCGGGTTATCGATCATCCGGATTGTGTTCTGATGCCCGGGCTTGTCAACGCCCACACCCACCTTGAACTTTCACACCTCGCCCATCTTGCCGGGCAGGCAGACGGGCAGAGCTTTACCAGCTGGCTGACCACCATGCTGGCTGAGCGTGAACGGTTAGGCGCTGTCGGCGCAAGCGTAGAGAACGCCGCCCGCGAGATGCTGAAGAGTCAGTTTGCAAGGGGCGCTATTGCCCTGGGTGATATCGGCAATACCGGCATGGCTCGTTCCCTGGTTCCAAGTTTTCCCGGGCGACTTCTTCCTTTTCTTGAATATCTCGGCCTGGGCAGGGCATCCATACTGCCGGCATTAAAAAAACTGGAGCGCCTGGATGACCGGGTGGCCTGTACTGCCCATGCTCCCTATTCAACACATCCCGAACTGATCCGTGCACTCAAGCAACGTGCAGAAAGACTGGGATATATGTTTCCCATCCATGTTGCTGAACCGGCTGCAGAAACCGGTCTTCTTTGTGAAGGCAGGGGAGAGTTGGCTGATTTTTTGCGGCAGAGTGGTTTTTATGAAGATGTTTTCCAGGCAAGGGGAATTGACATCAGCGGGTCGGTACAGTATTTACATAGCCTTGGCATCCTCAACCAAAGGACCATTTGCGTCCATGCCATCCATGTAAGTTCAGATGAAATGAAACTGCTGCGCCAAAGCCGGGCAAAGGTTTGTCTCTGTCCGGGCAGCAATCGTTTTTTGCGGGTAGGTAAAGCTCCGCTGCCGGATTATCTGGCACATGGGATTCTGCCGGCTCTTGGAACTGATTCCGCAGCCAGTAATCCGGAGTTGTCCATATGGCGGGAGATGGAGCTTGTTGCAGAGGATCATCCGGCTGTCGATCCCCTGGCGATCATTACAATGGCAACCATGGGCGGGGCTCAGGCACTTGGCATTGAAGATGACTACGGAACTTTGGAGCCGGGAAAATCAGCTTCCATACTTGCGGTTTCCATTGCTTCGGAGATTACGGATTCGCAGGATGTTGCGGAGTATCTTGTTCATAATGGTTCAACAGCTACGATGCAGTGGTTACATGATTTG
>CAZURY010000310.1:0-3411 GCA_964623145.1 uncultured Desulfobulbus sp.
GTTAACTGATGACAATGTTTTCAATTCAGAATATATACCATTTTCAACGTAGCTTCCCATAAAATAAATTTTCAATAATTGCAGAAGGGTGATGAAAAACACATGGATACCCTGATTGAAGAGCTGAAGATCAAGTTGATAGATATTTTAAATCTCACCGATGTGCAGCCCGGAGATATGGATGAAAACGCGCAGCTTGTCGGCGGCGAACTGGGCATAGATTCCATAGATGTGCTGGAGATGGTGGTCATGGTGGAAAAGGATTACGGGGTAGTGATCAACTCCCAGGAGGTGGGCGAAAAGGTCTTTGCCTCTCTGGGATCCCTTGCCGACTATATCCGTGAAAACAGACCGGAAACCAGTTGAACGGATCCCCGATCTTCATAGCTGGCGCGGGCATTATCAGCAGCCTTGGCTCCGGTCTTACGACAACAGCAAGGGCATTGACGGAAAATATCTGCGCGATTCGTCCGTTGAGTGTCTTTCCCCTGCTTCATGGTGATCCTCTGCCGGTGGGTCAGGTAGACGATCCGGCCGGGGAAGAAAGATTGCCGCGAACGCATCGGCTGGCCCTGTTAGCAGCCGGTCAAGCCATGCGGGGTGAACCATCGGCCCCGGATGCGGTCATTATCGGCACAACCACCGGCGGTATGCTTGAGAGTGAAGAGCTGCTGCGAACCGGTGTGCGAAAGAGAGAGCGGTATCGCTATCATGGCCTGGGCACGGTAGCGGAAATCATTGGCGAAAAATATCATTGTCCCGGCCCGATGCTGACGGTATCCACGGCCTGCTCGTCGGGAACGGTTGCCCTGGCCCTGGCATTAAAGATGTTGAGGCTGGGCCGGGCCGAGCGGATACTGGTCGGCGGTGTTGATTCCCTTTGCCGTCTGACCTATTTCGGTTTTCATTCCCTGCAGCTTGTCGACCGCGACGGCTGTCACCCCCTGGATGCAGACCGACAGGGTATGGCCGTGGCCGAGGGCGCGGCCATGCTGCTGCTCACCCGGCAAACTCCTGAAAATCCTCTGGCATTGCTTTTAGGAGCGGGCCTCAGCTGCGATGCCTATCATCCGGCGGCGCCCCAGCCACAGGGTATGGGCGCATCGGCTGCCATGCAGGCAGCCCTTGATGATGCAGGTGTGAGTCCTTCGGCTGTAGAGTATATTAATCTGCACGGAACCGGTACCCGGGAAAATGATCTCGCCGAGGCCAGGGCCGTGCATGCCCTCTTTCCCGACCCACCGCCGCTGTCATCCATCAAGGGCGCCACCGGCCATAGTCTGGCCGCCGCCGGCGCCATTGAGGCAGTGGTTTCGGCCTTGACTGTTGCTCATGGTTGTATTCCGGCCAATACCGGTTTACGAAAGATTGACCCTGCCTTGAATCTTGCCCCGGTAACAGGACCCGAAAAGAAACCTGTTGATCTGGTTTTGTCCAACTCCTTTGGCTTTGGCGGCAACAACGGGTCCCTGGTGATCGGTCATCCACGGGTTTCCATCACATCTCGGCCCTTCACCGACAGGTACCAGGGGTGGCTGGCCATTCATGGTCGAAGCTGTCTGGCCGGGACTGGTTGCGGCGAACCCGTCATACAAGCTTTGCTGCAGGGCAAGACCGTTGCCGGGATGGCAGATGAGGATCAGATTTGCCATGGACTGGAAGGGCGCATAATTCGTCGTCTGAAACGGTTGCCCAGAATGGCTCTGCATCTTGCCCGGGCTGCCCATATGGACTCCGGCTGTTCCGATTCTCCTGACTCGGTGTTCATGGGCACCGGCTGGGGCGCCCTGTCTGAAACCCATGCTTTTTTAACCCGGCTTGCTGAGACCGGCGAGCGTTTTCCCAGCCCGACGGATTTTGTCGGTTCGGTGCACAACAGTCCGGCAGGCCAGGTCGCCATCATGTTTGGGGCTGACGGGGCCAATATTACCACCAGTGGTGGTGATTATTCCTTTGAACAGGCCCTGATGGCCGCCGATCTCATGATAAAGGACCGGGAAACGGCTTTTGTCCTCGGCGCAGACGAGTACCAGAAAAATCTCTCGCCCCTGTTTGACCCTTCTGTTGAAGATACCGTGCATCCGGCGGACGGTGGCGGCGGCTTTGTGGTCAGCCGATCCATGTCCGCTGCCCGCAGCCGGATGCGGGCCGTGTACTATTGCGATAGTGCCATGGGGCTTCCTTCTCTTGTAGGAGCCTGTGGCGGTACGGATTATCTAAAAAAAAGGTGCGGTCTGATTCTGACCGGGATTCCGGCTGCCAACCGGGAGGCAGGAGAGGCCCAGCTTCGCACATTCATGGAGGAGGCGAACCTTGATGTACCGGTTATCCGCTATCGCAACCTGATTGGAGAGTTCGCCTCGGCTTCGGCGGTGGCAGCGGTTCTGGCTGCAGCCCTTGTGGAAGCGGGGAATTGCTGTTGGCAGGGCCTCGTGGATCAGGCTATTCCTTCGGGGCGGGACCATGTATTTGTCCTTGGACTGGGCGCCACCATCACGGTAATGGAGTTCGCCGGGCCGTGAATATGTAATTGCTCACAGGCACAGCATCTTTGTGCGATCACGATTGCCCGCATAACCGGCTATAACGAACAATCGCGCTTGCACAAATCTGCCGCACCTGTGAGCAATTACAATTGTTCAGCATGTGCAAACGCACAGTTGCAAACCCCGTGAGGAGTTACGTGAATATTCTGCTTATTTCGCCCAATACCCTGACAACGCCCTATCCGGTGTATCCCATCGGCCTTGATTATGTGGCCGCTTCCGTGGCAAAGAATCACCGGGTGCGGATTGTGGATATGAACTGTATGGACCTGGATGAGCTGGCTGTTTTTATGGGTGAATTCCAGCCGCAGATTATCGGAATTTCCTGTAGAAATATTGACAATACCGATGAGGGTGACTCCCGGTTTTTCATTCGTTCCTATCGGCGGTTGGTGGCCTGGATCAGGGAGAGGAGCGGGGCGGTAATCGTCTGTGGCGGAGCCGGTTTTACTATTATGCCGGAGAAAATCTTTGCCGCCCTTGAGGTTGATTACGGTATAATCGGAGAGGGTGAGCGTTTTGGTCTTCTGGTTGAGGCCATTGTCGCGGGAGATGAGCCGACCGATATCCCCGGCGTCATCGCTGCGGGCGGATATAATGAGCCTCCGCGTCCCTGGCAGGGTGAACAGGTGCGTGCCTTTGATCCCAAATATCCGCACCATCATTTTTATATAAAAAAAGGAGGCATGCTCAACCTGCAGTCCAAACGAGGATGTTCTTTTTCCTGTATTTACTGTCCGTATCCTCATATTGAGGGCCACCGGCATCGACGGGTGGCGCCGCATGAGGTAGCGGAGATGGCCCTATGCTTGCAACAGGCCGGCGCCCGTTATCTCTTTATGACCGATTCCGCCTTTAACTCCGA
>CAZURY010000311.1:0-3406 GCA_964623145.1 uncultured Desulfobulbus sp.
CCACGGTAAAAGGCGTTGTGCTTTGCATGCGGGGCGAACATCTCTGTTATCTGTTCTTTCTCGGTTTGGGGTAAAGGAGGCAGGGTTGCAGCTGTTGCGAGCTCACGGACCTCTTCCGGTGTTGAACAGCCGACTATTGCCAGCGTAATACCGCAGGAAAGAGCATAGCGAATGAGCACATCGGCTGTAAGGCCAAGGTTAGGGGTAACATAGTGTCCAGCGCCCAGTACCTTCATACCGATGATTGCCACGCCTTTGTCCCGGGCCGCTGCCATTGTATGGGTGAGAAATCCACCGATAACCCGTTCTGCGGGATTTACAGGCATCAGAACGGTGTCAACCGGCCACTGCTCCACAGCTTTGGTGAGTATACCGGGATCATGGTGGCCGGTGACGCCGATGTTCTTTACCTGTCCGCTTTCCCGTGCCTCGATAAAAGCCTCCAGCGCGCCTCCGGGTCTGGAGATTGCCGCAAGATCTTCTTCTGTCCGCACATCATGGATCTGCCAGAGATCAAGATAATCAGTCTGCAGTCGCTGCAGGGAGGCGGCCAGGTCTGCCAGGGCGCCAACCCTGCTTCGGGATGCTGATTTTGAGGTTTGAAAGATGGTTTTTCGGACTTTGGTGTTGTTTTTCCAGACAGCCCCATAGTAGAGTTCACTGTCCGAGTATACCCGTGCACAGTCGCAGTAGCGGATGTTCCGGTGCAGCGCTTCACGAATAACGACTTGTGCCGCTCTGTATTTGTCGTGGGTTCGCAGGATTCCTTCGCCACCAAGGCCGACGATGGAAACTTGTTTTTTTTCTCGACCAAGTTGGACATATTGCATTACAATTCTCCCAAGTGTTTCATCATCATAACAAAAATATAACCATGTATGAAGGAAAGGCTACCCCGCCCGGTCAACTGGTGCCAATCAGTAAATATCTGTGGCCTGAAAAGATGGTAGTCCCTATATTTTTATTGTGAAGAAAGGGTGATGGAATCTTGAAGAAGTGGAAAGCGTCACGGCTGCGCAGATCCGTGGACCGGCTCCGGGATGCCCCGGCGACTCCCATGAGCAGGCGTGGCAAAAGAAAGTGGTGAGGGCGAACATTGAAAGACGATTTTTTATTATGTCCCGGATAAGTATTTCAGGAATCTGCTGCCATGGCCCTTGTTAATATCCAGTCCGCAATAAAACGGGTGCAGCAGATCATCCGTAAACTTGAGCCGCCGCAGGGAGTGGAGATATTAACCTACAAGCGGAACCGCGGCATTACCATCATCAAAATTGATGAGGAAACCGTGTCCATCCAGGAACGGGGATATAACGAGCAGACCCTGCTGGTGGAGATAAAAGATCTGGCAAGGCAGCTGAAATCCATCGCCAAAAGGGAATTCCCACGAAGCCGCAAGGTTCGTGTTTACCAGTTAGACAGCCCATACTGTCTGGGGATAAAACGAAAACAGCTCTGACGGCTTTTCTCCTCTGCCGCAGTATGTTTCTACCGATGCGCAAGATGCCTGCAAACAGTTTTTGCGCGAACCACCTTTGAGCCTGACTACCATTTCACCTCCCAGGTTTTTATATCGGAAAAGGAAGCAATCGGCAGGGCAGCGGCAGATTTACTGGAACCGACCCGGAGTGTATTTTTTGATTCAAGTTCAACCGTTTTTCAGGCGTCTCGTTTTGTTATAAAAAAACGTATTCCCATCCGTGCCCTGACAAATGATCTTAATATCGCCAAGGAAATGGCTGATGCTCCCCGGATAGAACTCAAAGTTACCGGTGGGTCCCTCCGACCGAGTTTTTTTACGTTAATTGGCGATCCCGGCCGGAATTTTATCCATCTGAAAGGTCGAAATTCCCCTCGTTTCTCCGGGTGCGGCCGGACACCGGGCGCTGAGGATTCCTGGTCGCCGCCATCCGGTTAGAACCAGAATTCAGGATACCTCCTGGTTTTCGGGATATTGTTGACAAGCAAGGCGACAACCAGCATGACAAAAGCTCCGAGGCCTGCCGGAACCAGGGCATAAAGGTACCCAAGCGCATGAATCTTCTGGCTGCCGATAACGGCAATGAGCGCCGTTGCTCCTCCCGGAGGATGCAGTGTCTTGGTCGCGTGCATGACTGCAATTGCCGTTGCCACGCTCATGGAAGAGGCCAGCCACATGTGAGCGCCAAAAAGACGGTAGAATGCCACTCCGATAATGGCGGAAATAATATGACCGCCGATGAGGTTTCTCGGCTGGGCAAGCGGACTTTTGATAGCCCCGTAAATCAGGACCGCAGATGCGCCAAACGAACCAATGATCATAACCAGATCGGTTTGCGCGAGTAGATTATAATTCATGAAGGCGACAGCTGAAATGCCTAAAAAGGCGCCAATCCAGGACCAGCCGATCTCCGAAAGGCTTACCCGGGGCGGACTTTTTGTCGTGCCTTTCATTTTGTTGAAATATTTTTGCATGGTTTTCACCGTTTGAATAGTTTCATAATTCAGAATATCTCAACAATTAAGAGATCTCCGGTATCAGCGGCGCATGAACAATATCTTCTCGGGATATAATGCCGGTCAGTGCACCTTGCTGATCAATGACAGGCACTCTGTTGATGTTCTTTTCCTTGAGCAGGGTGGAAATTGCCAGCAGGTTTGTGTCTTGAGTTACCGTTATGGCCGGAGAGTTCATTATATCCCCAACCTTTTTTTCACGGATCGCCAGAGCTGCACAACCTTTGGCTGCCAGGCAGCGGGCAATCACATCCATGAATGTCTTCGGGCCGCCGGGTCCCATTCTGGACAGAAAATCTTTTTCAGATAAGACACCCACGACATGTTTTGCTGCATCAACAACCGGAACCCCGGATACTTCCTTAACCGCCATCAAGTCAGCAGCCTCCTGGACGGACGTATCCGGTTGTACCGTGACCACCGTCCCGGTCATGATGTCACGTGCTTTTACCGATTGAGCAATCCTCTGCAGGGTATGATGATAGACAAGTTTATAAAGATCTTTAAAATCTCCCGGCGTAATATCCAGATACCCCGGAATTTCTTTCATCGCCTCATAGATATCTTCATCTGAGATCGGAAGAGCGGGCGCATCCGCCATATCATTTGGGGTGGTCATCACAGGGTTCCTTTAATCAAGAATTGTCGTAACGTAAAAAGGTATAAAGCCAACGGCTGGATGGACATGTTTTGAAAAATTCGTAAACGTTCACCAGCACCCCATCTTCGTCCGATCAGGCCTCCTCACATAGCGGGCTATAGATTCGTCGGCCTGCTTGAACGAATATGGGGCACTGGTAAACGTTTGCATTATGCAGGTAATGCGGGCGAAACAGCATCTGGGTGAACGGTTACAAAAATTCATTCAGTTGTCTGAGCCAACCTGAAGATCAGATATTGAGCACCATTT